>NZ_JBHSBQ010000139.1:0-111806 GCF_042650665.1 Microvirga sp. GCM10011540
TGAACCTCATCCGGCTAGGGGCTTGGTTCGCGGGCACACCGCTCGCGCGAACGCGTCAGTCAGCATTCACAAGGCTCATGACGCTTCCAACAGGTGCATGATGGATTCGCCAGCAGTATCCCCCTTGCGGGGAGGAGTTGGAGGTGGGGGTGGGATGACCGGGTGAGGGGTCATCCGAACCGGCTCCGTCTCGGCCTCCCGGTCTCCTGAAGGATGCGTCGGGCTCCGACCTTGCGCCCCCCAGGCTGCTGAAGCAGCTATCCCTCCCCGCAAGGGGAGGGAAAAACCGCGTCTCGCACGGCGAAGGCGCCCCCTCGCCCGGACTCGGCGGCTTTCATCCTTGCTCCCGAAAGCGGGCGCCGTCTCCTTGCCGGAGGTCGGAGAACCTCATCCCGCCAGCCCCCTCTGCTTCAACGCTTCCCCGATCTCGTCGAGGATCACCGGATCGTCGATGGTGGCCGGCATGGACCAGGACTCGCCGTCGGCGATCTTCTTCATGGTGCCGCGCAGGATCTTGCCCGAGCGGGTCTTGGGCAGGCGCCCGACCGTGATCGCAAGCTTGAAGGCCGCCACGGGGCCGATCTTCTCCCGCACCAGGGACACGAGCTCCGTCTCGACCTCGTGCGGCGCCTTCGCGACCCCCGCCTTCAGGACGACGAAACCGCACGGCACCTCGCCCTTGAGCGAGTCCTTGACCCCGATCACGGCGCATTCGGCCACGGCCGGGTGGGAGGCGAGGACCTCCTCCATGCCGCCGGTCGACAGCCGGTGACCGGCCACGTTGATGATGTCGTCCGTGCGGCCCATGACCCAGACGTATCCGTCCTTGTCGAGGTAGCCCGCATCCGAGGTGCTGTAATAGCCGGGATAGACGGAGAGATACGCCTCCCGGAAGCGCTCGTCCGCGTTCCACAGGGTCGGCAGGCAGCCGGGGGGCAGCGGCAGCTTGATCACGATGGAGCCCATCGTGTCCGGCGGGACCGGCTTTCCGCCCTCGTCGAGCACCTCCAGGACATAGCCCGGCATGGGCACCGTCGGCGAGCCGTACTTGACCGGCAGGAGCCCGAGCCCGATCGGGTTGCCCGCCACGGGCCAGCCCGTCTCCGTCTGCCACCAATGGTCGATCACCGGCACGTCCAGGATCCTCTCCGCCCACTGGATCGTGTCGGGATCGGCGCGCTCCCCGGCCAGGAACAGGGCGCGAAAGCGCGACAGATCGTGGCCCTCGAGGAGTTCCGCATTCGGGTCCTCCTTCTTGATCGCCCGGAAGGCAGTGGGCGCCGTGAACAGGGTGACGACCCCGTGCTCGGCGATGACGCGCCAATAGGCGCCGGCATCCGGCGTGCCGACGGGCTTGCCCTCGTAGAGAATGGCCGTGGCGCCATGCAGCAGCGGCCCGTAGACGATGTAGGAATGGCCCACGACCCAGCCGACGTCGGACGCGGCCCAGAACACCTCCCCCGGCTCGACGCCGTAGAAGTTCCGCATCGTCCATTTGAGCGCGACCATGTGGCCGCCGTTGTCGCGCACCACCCCCTTGGGCTTTCCGGTCGTGCCCGAGGTGTAGAGGACGTAGAGGGGATCGGTGGCGGCCACCGGCACGCAATCGGCCTTGCGGCCCGCCGCCCGGGCCTTCGCCACCTCCTCCTGCCAGTCGCGGTCGCGGCCCTCGACCAGCGAGGCCTCGCATTGCGGGCGCTGGACCACGAGGCAGGACTCCGGCTTGGCGGCCGACAGAGAAATCGCCTCGTCGAGAAGCGGCTTGTAGGGCAGCACGCGGGCTCCCTCGATGCCGCACGAGGCGGTGAGGACGACCTTCGGCCGCGCATCGTCGATGCGGGTCGCGAGCTCCTTGGGCGCGAAGCCGCCGAAGACCACGGAATGGACCGCGCCGATTCGGGCGCAGGCCAGCATCCCGATGGAGGCCTCGGGGATCATCGGCATGTAGAGGACGACCCGGTCCCCCTTGGCGACGCCCATGTCCTGGAGCACCGCGGCAAGGATCGCCACCTCCTCCTGCAGGTCCCGGTAGGTGAGGATCCGCTTCGTTCCCGTGACGGGGCTGTCGTAGATGATCGCGGCCTGGTCGCCCCGCGTCGCCACGTGCCGGTCGACGGCGTTGTAGCAGGTGTTGCAGAGCGCGCCCGCGAACCAACGGCCGTAGGTCCCGGCCTCCGCGTCGAAGATCCTGTCCGCCGGCCTGATCCAGTCGATCTCGCGCGCGGCCTCCTCCCAGAAGCCGACCGGATCGGATTTCCACTGCGCATAGGCGTCGTGGTAGCGGCTTTGGGTTGATGTCATGGCGTTTCCCCGTTGTCGTCACCGCATGAGACTTGCATGTCCTGTCGTGGTAGCAGGCATGAAAGCCGCGGTCAGCGGCGACTTTCGGCGAGTTTTCATGGTCACCGACCCGCTTTTCTATGCCGCCGCCGTTCCGGCGGTCACGCTTCTGGGCCTCGCCAAGGGCGGCTTCTCCGGGCTCGGGCTTCTCTCGCTTCCGCTCATGTCCCTCGTCCTGTCGCCGGTGCAGGCGGCCGCGATCATCCTGCCGATCCTGCTGGTGCAGGACGTGGTGTCGGTCTGGGCCTACCGCCGCGCCTGGGACCGGCGCAACGTGCTGATCCTGGTGCCCAGCGCCATCCTCGGCACGGTCACCGGCTATCTCCTGGCGGCGCAGGTCTCCGATTCGGTGGTGAGGCTCGCGGTCGGGCTGATCGCCGTCAGCTTCGCCCTGCGCCGGATCGTCGTGGAGCGGCGCAAGACGCCGCCCGTACCGACGAAAGCCGACCTGCCGCGGGGCGTGTTCTGGGGCTGGATCACCGGCTTCACCAGCATGATCGCCCATGCGGGCGGCCCGCCCTTCCAGATCTACGTGATGCCGCAGCGGCTGCCGCGGGACGTGTTCGTCGGCACGGGCGCGATCTTCTTCGCGGTCAACAACTGGATGAAGGTGCCGCCCTATTTCGCCCTGGGCCAGCTCACCGGCGAGAACCTCTCGACCGCCGCGGCCCTGTTCCCGCTGGCCATCGCGTCGACCTGGGCGGGCGTGCGGCTCGTGCGCTACGTGTCGGGCGAGCGGTTCTACACCATCGTCTACGTCCTGCTGGTGCTGGTCGGCGCCAAGCTGATCTACGACGGGGTCATGCCGCTCCTCTGATCGGCCTCCGGCATGGAAAAGCCGCCGCTTCGGGACGAAGACGGCGGCTTCGGATGGGAGAGTTTCGGAGAGGATTCCGGGTCAGTGCGCCACCGAGCGCGTGTCGCGCAACCTGGCGATTTCGTCCTTGAGATGAAGTTTCCTGCGTTTGAGTTCCACCAGTCTCGTGTCGTCCATCGATGGATGGTTCAGCGCATCCTGAATTTCGCGCTCAAGCGCCCGATGCTTGCGCTCGAGCTCCACCAAGTGGTTCTGCAAGGCCATGTCGGTCCCTCCTATTCGATCTTCCGACAGCGACATTGTGCCCTACAGAGTGTGGCGAGCGGAAGGCAGAGCCGACTAAATTCCATGCTGCAACGCAGTATCGAACGGCTGGGATTCACCTTGCTCTCGGCCATGCCTCAGAGCATAATTTCGCCATCTCGCCGGACCGCCGGGAGGCGGACAGGCAATCTGGATTTCCCAATGAACGATAAGCTCGAACTGGAAGCGGAATTGGCTCGCTTGAAGCAGGAGCACCGCGATCTGGACACCGCCATCGATGCCCTGGAGGGGATCATCGCCGGCGATCAGCTGCAGGTGCAGCGCCTCAAGAAGCGCAAGCTCGTCCTCAAGGACCAGATCAGCCGGCTGGAAGACCAGCTCACTCCCGACATCATCGCCTGAGAAAGACCGGCCTTCGAGGCGGCAACGGCCTTGCTTGGCCCTGCCGCCTTCGCTATGCCGCCTTGAGCGTATTTCTCGAGCCGGAGCCACACCATGGCGGGAGCCCCCGTTGCCATCATCATGGGCAGCCAGTCCGACTGGGCCACCATGAGGCATGCCGCCGAGACCCTGGAGGCTCTGGGCATTCCCCACGACGCCCGCATCGTGTCGGCGCACCGGACCCCGGACCGGCTGGTGGCCTTCGCCAAGGGCGCGAAGGCCGAGGGCTTCCAGGTCATCATCGCGGGAGCCGGCGGCGCCGCCCACCTCCCGGGCATGACCGCCTCCATGACCCCCCTGCCCGTCTTCGGGGTGCCGGTCGAGTCGAAATCCCTCTCCGGCCAGGACAGCCTGCTCTCCATCGTGCAGATGCCGGCCGGCATTCCCGTGGGCACCCTCGCCATCGGCCGGGCGGGCGCCGTGAACGCGGCCCTGCTCGCCGCCGCGGTTCTCGCCCTGCACGACGAGGCCCTCGCGCAGCGCCTCGACGCCTGGCGTACCCGCCAGACCGAGAGCGTGGCCGAGCGCCCCGCGGCGGAGGCCTGAGCCCATGATCCGTCCCGGCAGCACCCTCGGCATCCTCGGCGGCGGCCAGCTCGGCCGCATGATCGCCATGGCGGCGGCCCAGCTCGGGCTGCGCACCCATGTCTATTCCCCCGACGAGGACAGCCCCGCCTTCGACGTCTGCACCGAGCACACCATCGCCGCCTATGAGGACGAAACGGCCCTGATCCGCTTCGCCAAGGCCGTGGACGTGGTCACCTACGAATTCGAGAACGTGCCCGGCGCCACCGCCGCAATCCTCGGGGCCCATACCCCGATCGCCCCCAATGCCCGCTCCCTCGCGGTTTCCCAGGACCGCCTGGAGGAGAAGACGTTCATCGCCGGGCTCGGCATTCCGGTCGCCCCCTTTGCGGAGGTCTCCGGCGAGGCGCAGCTCGTCGACGCCCTGAAGACCATCGGCGCGCCCGCCGTGCTCAAGACCCGGCGCTTCGGCTATGACGGCAAGGGGCAGACCATGATCCGTCCGGAGACCGATCCCGCCGCCGCCTGGGCGGCCGTGGGGCGGGCGCCGTCGATCCTCGAGGGCTTCGTGCCGTTCGAGCGCGAGGTCTCGGTCGTCGCGGCCCGGACCGCCTCCGGCGAGTTCGCGGCCTACGACCTGTGCGCCAACGAGCACCGCCACCACATTCTCGACACGACCCGGGTCCCGGCCGGCGTCTCGGCGGCCACGGAGCAGCAGGCGGTCGACATCGCCCGGACCATCGCGGACGCCCTGGATTATGTCGGGGTCCTGGCCGTCGAGATGTTCCTCGTCACGGGCGACGGGGGCGAGCGCCTCGTGGTCAACGAGATCGCGCCCCGGGTGCACAATTCGGGACACTGGACCCTCGGCGGGGCCGTGACGTCGCAGTTCGAGCAGCATGTGCGGGCCGTCTGCGGCTGGCCCCTGGGCGAAACGACCCGGCTCGGGCGGGTCGAGATGCAGAACCTGATCGGCCGCGACGTGGAGGCCTGGGACCGCATCCTGGCGGAGCCGGGGGCCCACCTCCATCTCTATGGCAAGGCGGAAGCCAGGGCCGGCCGCAAGATGGGCCACGTGACCCGTGTTTTTTCGGAAAAAGCCTGAAACCTTTTCCAACCTGAACCGTTGACTTAGCCGACTGGCGCTTTTGTTCGGAAGACCCTGGACAGGCAAGGCTTCTTCTGATAATCCCGCCGGCCAGATAGAGGTGCGCGAGACGCGCCTCCTTTGTTTTTTGCAACAATCGAAACGGCTCAAACACGAGGAATTGGCGTGCAGGTTCTTGTCCGGGATAACAATGTCGATCAGGCGCTCCGCGCTCTCAAGAAGAAGATGCAGCGCGAGGGTATCTTCCGCGAGATGAAGCTCCGCGGGCACTACGAGAAGCCGTCTGAGAAGAAGGCCCGCGAGAAGGCGGAAGCCGTCCGCCGCGCCCGCAAGCTCATCCGCAAGCGGATGCAGCGCGAAGGCCTTCTGCCTTCGAAGCCCCGTCCGACCCGCTAAGCCCTGAGCTTAAAATAGTTTGGCCTATCGGTTGTGAATTCAGCGCCCGTCTGCGCAAGCGGGGCGCTGTTTTCGTTTGACGGCCGATCCCCGACCGCCTGTTTCATGGCTATTAAGGTTTTCTCGGCAGAGTAGCCTTTCCCCCTGAGAATTGGAGACGAAGGTGTTCGCCCCATCGATTCGCCGATTTGCCCCCCTGAGTCTGACCCTTGTCGCCCTCGGCCTCGCCGGCTGCGAGACCACGAGCCGCGGCGTCGCCCAGCGCATCGCCGTGGTGGAGGAGGACACCCAGGGCACGAGCAAAGTGAACATCGCCTCCCTGTCGAGTGTGATCGAACGCAACCCGAACGATCCGAGCGCCTACAACACCCGCGGCGCCGCCTATGCGCGCGTCGGGAACTACAGCAGCGCCATCGCCGACTTCACCAAGGCGGTGCAGATCGACCCGAACTATGCCCCGGCCTACACCAACCGGGCGCTGGCCCTGCGCCAGACGAACCGGAACGACCAGGCCCTGGCCGACTTCACCCGCGCCATCCAGGCCGATCCCAATTACGGCCCGGCCTATATCGGCCGCGGCAATCTCCTGCGGGTCCAGAACCAGTATCAGGAAGCCCTCAACGACCTGAGCGTGGCCATCCGCCTCCTGCCGGAATCCGCCGAGGCGCTCCATGCCCGCGGCCTGCTCTATCAGCGCCAGGGCCAGCACGCCCAGGCGATCCTGGACTTCGACGCCACCATCGACCGCAACCCCTTCGTGGGCGCGCCCTACGCCGCGCGCGGCCAGAGCCTCGTGGCGACGGGCGAGTTCGACAAGGCGATCGAGGACTTCAACGCCGCCCTCAACGTGAATGCGCAGGATGCCGATTCCTGGGCCTGGCGCGGCGTCGCGTTCGAGCGCAAGGGCGACCGCCAGCAGGCCGTGGAGAGCTATCAGCGCGCGCTGGCCATCGACAACGCGAACGCCACGGCCCGCCAGGGCCAGTCGCGCCTCCAGGGCGGCGGCGGCGTCGCGGGCCTGTTCCGCTGATCGCCTGAGAACATCCATGAGAGGGCCCGCGGACATCGCGGACCTTCTCGCGGGCGAAGCCGGATTTCGGCATGCCCTCGGCCTCGTCGAGAGCCTCGCCCTCCCCGATGCCTGGATCGGCGCGGGGTTCGTCCGTAACGCCGTCTGGGACGCCCTGCACGGGCGCAGGCCCGACCTGGGGCGCCTCGACGACATCGACGTGATCTTCTTCGATCCCGCCGATCCCGCCAGGGACCGCGACACGGCCCTGGAGCACCGCCTCCGCCGTCTCGATGCCGCGCCCGCCTGGTCGGTCAAGAACCAGGCCCGGATGCACCTGCGCAACGGCGACCGGCCCTATCGCGACACCCTCGACGCCATCGCCCATTGGCCCGAGACGGCCACCGCCGTGGCGGCGCGCCTCGTCCACGGCCGGGTCGAGATCCTCGCCCCCTGGGGCGTGGACGACCTTCTCGACCTCGTCCTTCGCCCAACGCCTGCTTTCCGGCACAAGATGGATGTCTATCGGAAGCGTCTGGCCGCCAAGGACTGGCTGTCCCGCTGGCCGAAGCTGACCGTCCTTCCCACTCGCGATGGTCCTTATCCGTGAGCGTTACCTGGACAGGGCCTCCCAGGCCTACCGGAGTGCGGGCCGCCCTTGCGACAAGAGGCGCTTCATCTCAGGCGAGCAGGCATCTTTCGGAAGGCTCTTCGATGAAGAGCCAAGTTCTATGCCGTGCATCAGACCCAGAATAGCAAGTTGACGCTCATTGAGCCCAACCGAACGACGGAAATGGGACATCATGGGCAGGAAGAACTTTTCTCCGTAGTCGAGCCCACATTTTTCAGCCACAGCTGACAGGAAACCTGTTCGAACAGCCTCCCGCGCGTGACTCATGGCAACGGGAGGCGTTCTCATCTCCTGCTCTGTCGCGGGCTTACAAGGCTGGTCGTTTTCACAGCGCGCGCGTGAGATGAATCGAAGAGCCAGTTCCAGCAGTTCCTGGACCCGCTCATCGGAGGGGAAGCGAGAGGCAGTCCTGGCCTGCAAGCCGGAGCTTGACGATCCGAAACCCAGCAGCACCGCCAGAGCGAGACACATGGAAAGACTCGCACGTCGATTGACGGTTGCCATGCCGACTCCATTGAAGAAAAGTCACTTAAATGAAACTCTATTTCATTGACTGGAGGCAAGCAATAAATCCCCGCGATTTCAGGGAGCCGTCAAAGATCCTTCACCATGATCGACACGTAGGGCTCGAAACCGAACGTCTCGTAGATGCGGCACGCGGGTTCGTTGGCGACGAGTGCGCCGATGAAGAGGCGCGTCATGCCCCCTTCCCGGGTCAGGCGCTCGGCCTCCTTCAGCAGCATCTGCCCGATGCCGCGACCGCGCCATTCCTCGTGGACGATCAGGTCCGTGACCGTGCCGTGGCGGCGCACGCCGTCCACCACGTAAGCGGCGTCCTCGTCGCGGGAATAGCCCATGGCGCCGACCACCACGCCGCCCTCCTCCGCCAGGACGATGCGCCCCTCCCGCTTGGCGAGGCGCTGAAGCAGCTCGTCGTAATAGGCGACGGCGGCGGCGTAGTCCCGCCGCCGGTCGCTGACGAGGTCCGCCTCGAACAGGTTGAGGCGATGGATCAGCTCGATGACCGCGTCCCGGTCGGACGGCAGAGCGGTGCGCAATGTGACGGCCATGGGAAACTCCACGAAAAATAAGGCCGGTTCGAAACCGGCCTCACCCACCGAAGGAATGTGTGCTGCGTCGGCGGATCAGAGGTTCTTCAGGATCTCGTCCACCATCTTCTTGGCGTCGCCGAAGAGCATCATGGTGTTGTCCTTGAAGAACAGCTCGTTCTCCACGCCCGCATAGCCCGAGCCCATGCCGCGCTTGATGAAGAGCACGGTCTTGGCCCGCTCCACGTCGAGGATCGGCATCCCGTAGATCGGCGATTGCGGGTCGGTCTTCGCGGCCGGGTTGGTCACGTCGTTGGCGCCGATCACGAAGGCCACGTCGGCCTGCGCGAACTCGCCGTTGATGTCCTCGAGCTCGAACACCTCGTCATAGGGCACGTTGGCTTCCGCGAGCAGCACGTTCATGTGGCCGGGCATGCGGCCCGCCACCGGGTGAATGGCGTATTTCACCTCGACGCCCTCGGCTTTAAGCTCGTCCGCCATTTCGCGCAGAGCGTGCTGCGCCTGAGCCACCGCCATGCCGTAGCCCGGCACGATGATGACCTTGGAGGCGTTCTTCATGATGAAGGCCGCGTCGTCCGCCGAGCCCTGCTTGACGGGCCGGGCCTCGACCGCGCCCGCGCCCGCGCCGGCGGTTTCGCCGCCGAACCCGCCGAGAATGACCGAGATGAAGGAGCGGTTCATGCCCTTGCACATGATGTAGGACAGGATCGCGCCCGAGGAACCGACCAGCGCGCCGGTGATGATGAGCGCGAGATTGCCCAGGGTGAAGCCGATGCCGGCCGCCGCCCAGCCGGAATAGGAGTTGAGCATCGACACCACGACCGGCATGTCGGCGCCGCCGATGGGGATGATCAGCGTCACGCCCAGCACGAAGGACACCAGCACGATGAGCCAGAATGCGGCGTGGCTCTCGGTGCTCATGAAGGTGGCGATCAGCACCAGGAGCAGGACGGCCAGGCCGATATTGAGCAGGTGACGCTGCGGCAGGATGATCGGCTTGCCGGACATGCGTCCATCGAGCTTCAGGAAGGCGATGACCGAGCCCGTGAAGGTGATGGCGCCGATGGCGGCGCCCAGCGACATCTCGAACAGCGAGCCGCCGTGGATCGTACCGACCGTCCCGATGCCGAAGGCCTGCGGCGCATAGAGCGCGCCCGCCGCCACCAGGACCGCCGCGAGGCCGACCAGGGAGTGGAAGGCCGCGACCAGCTGGGGCATGGCCGTCATCGGCACTCGCTTGGCGACCACGGCGCCGATGCCGCCGCCGATGCCGAGGCCGAGGATCACCAGCAGCCAGCCGCCGAATCCGTCCGGCGGCTGCACGAACAGGGTCGTGAGGATCGCGATCCCCATGCCCACCATGCCGAAGAGGTTGCCCTGCCGGGAGGTGGTCGGATGGGAAAGGCCCCTCAGGGCCAGGATGAAGAGGACGCCCGAGACGAGATAGAGGATCGAGGCAAGATTCGCCGACATGGCCTCAACCCTTCTTCCGGTACATGGCGAGCATGCGCTGGGTCACCAGGAAGCCGCCGAAGATGTTGATCGAGGCGAGGATCAGGCCGATGAAGCCGAGCACCCGCGCCCAGATCGGCCCCTCGCCGAGGCCGGGCGCGACGCTGACGCCGACCGCCAGGAGCGCGCCGACCACGATGACCGAGGAAATCGCGTTGGTGACCGACATCAGCGGCGTGTGGAGCGCCGGCGTCACCTGCCAGACCACGTAGTAGCCCACGAAGATGGCGAGCACGAAGATGGCGAGGCGGAAGACCGTCGGGTCGACCGCGCCGTGGGTGACGGTGGCCGCCGCGACCGCCACCTGATCGGCGATGGCCTGGGCCACGTCGGCCGCGCGCTGGGCGGCTTCGGCCGCGGCGCGGGATTGTTCGACAGCCTGTTCGGGCGTGAGTACCGTTGCCATGTTTTCCCCCTGGTCAGGCCGTCGGCTGGAAGGCCGTGTGGACGATCACGCCGTCGCGGGTGAGGCAGGTCGCCTTCACGAGCTCGTCGTCCCACTTCACGGCGACGGTCTTGGCTTCCTTGTCGATCAGCGTCTCGACGAAAGCGTAGAGATTCTTCGCGTAGAGGTTCGATGCGGTCGCCGCGAGACGCCCCGGCACGTTGAGGTGGCCGATGATCTTCACGCCGTTGTGCTCCACCACCTCGCCCGGCTTGGAGACCTCGCAATTGCCGCCGCGCTCCACCGCCAGATCGACGATCACGGAGCCCGGCTTCATGGATTCCACCATCTCCCGGGTCAGCAGCCTGGGAGCCGGACGCCCCGGAATGAGCGCCGTGGTGACGACGATGTCCTGCTTGGCGATGTGGGAGGCGACCAGTTCCGCCTGCTTGGCCCGGTATTCCGCCGACATTTCCTTGGCGTATCCGCCGGCGGTCTCGGCCTGCCTGAACTCCTCGTCCTCGACCGCGACGAACTTGGCGCCCAGGCTTTCCACCTGCTCCTTGGCGGCGGGACGGACATCGGTGGCGGTGACGATGCCCCCCAGGCGGCGGGCCGTGGCGATGGCCTGAAGGCCGGCGACGCCCGCGCCCATGACGAAGATGCGCGCAGCCGGCACGGTGCCGGCGGCCGTCATCATCATGGGAATGGCGCGGCCGTATTCCGCCGCGGCGTCGACGACCGCGCGGTAGCCCGCCAGATTGGCCTGGGACGACAGGACGTCCATCACCTGCGCTCGGGTGATGCGGGGCATCAGCTCCATGGAGAAGGCAGCCACCTTCGCCTCGGCGAGCGCCTTGAGGGCGGCCTCCTGGCCGTAGGGGTCCATGATGGCGATGAGGAGCGCGCCGGGCTTGAGGCCGGTGAGCTCGCTCTCGGCGGGGCGCCGCACCTTGAGGACGATGTCGGCGTCCTTCGCGGCATCGGCGGCGCTCCCGGCGACCGTGGCTCCGGCCGCTTCGAAATCGGCGTCGGAGAGGCCGGCCTGCAGGCCGGCTCCCGCCTGGACGACCACGTCGGCGCCCAGGCTCTTGTATTTCTTGACCGTTTCAGGCGTTGCGGCGACGCGTGTCTCCGCTCTATCGGTTTCGGAGAGAACGGCGATCCGCATGCATAACCCCGCGTCGGTAGTTTAAGCGCCTTCAGGTCTTCCCATTCTTAGCCGGGCCGCGAAGCTTATCAATAGAGGATGAGCGCCAGGACGAGCAGGATGGCGACGCCCACCGGCGCGCGAACTCCGATCGAGGGCGAAAAGGCCCCGACGGCCCCGGCGACCAGCGAGAGGATGACGCCGAAGATGGCCGTGAGCCAGGCGTGCTTGATGCCGCCGACGGCCAGTGCCAGCACGTGGCAGATGACGACGGCGGTTCCGATTTCGGCGAAGCGGACGAATCCGTTGTAGGTCGCCTCGTGAGCGCGAGAGTCCATATCCGGACTATAGCCCCCGTGTGGCGCGTGTTTTGTATCGGCCATGATCAATGCCCTGTTCAGCATCAGTTCTTGAACGCTGCGTTTAACCCATGCGGTGAGCAGCCGCAATCTTTCGGATGGACTTGACGATAACTTTGTGAAGCAAAGGCCAAGGTTATCTTATTCCCAGAAACTCCCGCCATTGCGGAAGGCAGACCGTCTGGAAGTCGTAGTTCGCCAGGGCGAAGCGGCGGGCCTCCTCGGCCATGGCCGCCGAGCGATCCTTCTCGGCCAGGGTCTCCCGCACCCGCTCCACCAGGGCCTGCCGGTCGAAGAAGGGAAAGAGGCGGCCGGTCACGCCCTCCTCGATGACCTCCTGCACCGGCGGGGTGGCGGAGGCCACGATCCGGCAGCCCAGGGCCATGGACTCGATCAGGGACCAGGACAGGACGAAGGGATAGGTCAGGTAGAGATGGGCCGAGGAGACCTGCAGCACCTTCACGAACTGGTCGTAGGGCAGATTTCCGACGAAATGGACCCGCGACCAGTCCACCGGGCGCTCGATGGTGGCGCGGAACACGTCGAGCCAGGACTTGCCGCCGGGCGCGCTGCCGGAATAGCTCGTCCCCTTGCCTCCGACGACGATCACCCGCAGGTTCGGGTCGATGTCGAGGAGGTCCGGCAGGCTGCGTTGCACGATATGCGAGCCGCGCATGGGCTCTATGTTGCGGGTGACGTAGGTCACGACCGGGGTGTTGCGGTCGAGCCTGGGGCCGTTTTCGCCGAGCTGGATCGAGATCTCCGGATCCGGCCTCAGCCGCTGGGCGTCGATGCCGTCGTGGATGACCGCCAACCGGTCGCGCAGGTAGGGCGGGAACGTATCGCGCTGGTAGCGGGTGGGCGCGACCGCCACGTCGGCCGCGTCGAGGGCGCCGAGCTGCATGGCGTTCTTGATGCGGAGCTTCCAGATCGTCTCGTCGTCGAAGGACGAGTATTCCGGATCGAAGTCGAGATCCTGGCCCTTGGCCGCGTAGTAGTATTCGAAATAGGCCACGTGCCGGGCCTCGGGCCAGATGTCCTTCAGGAACAGGTTCTCGCCCCAGCCCGTATTGACCACCACCACGTCCGGCCGGAAGCCCGCATCGGCCAGGGACCTGGCCTTGTGGGCCACGCCGTAGGCCCGCCGCAGGCGGGGAACGACCGGGGAGTACCGGTTCTTGAAGGGGGCGTCTTCGGGACCGGGCACGGCCGCGTAGGGATGGTAGGTCACGCCCGGCAGGGCGCAGGACTTGACCATGCCCAAAGCCGCCACCTCGTGCCCTTCCTGGGCGAAGGTCGCGGCCAGACGCCCGAACTGGCCCGGAAAATTCTGGTGGACGAAAAGGATCTTCATGGCTGCCCCCTGACCTGCCGTGAGGCTTTAGGGTCAGTCGGGGCGCCACGCAACTTCGTTACGTCGGCAGCGGCAGGCCTGCGGCGGTCAGAACCTCCTTCTGCCGGGAGGCGAGCCCTTCGAGGGAGAACCTCTCGATCTCGGCCTCGAACAGCTCGTGGTAGTTCAGCTCCGCCTTGAGGTGGAGGAAGACGGCGCCGAGGCCCACCGCGGCGCGGTCCATGAAGACGAATTCGCGCGGCACCGTCACCGGCCCCTTCTCCTTGAGGGCCTTGTGCACCTCGAAGGCCTGGCGGCGGCCGTATTCGCCGGGCTTCACCCCGTCGGCCACCGTGCGGATGCGGTTGTCGAGGAGCGGCGCATAGATGAAGCGCGCCCAGATGTTGAGGATGTCGATGAGCTCGTTCGACAGGTTCTTGAAGCCCCAGGTCTCGTAGGCGTGCACGATGCGCGCCCGGTCGTCCTGCTGGAGCCCGCGATAGAGATCGACCACGCCGCCGACGAAGCGGGGATGGAAGATGCGGATGCAGCCGTAGTCGAGAAGGTTGATCCCCCTCGCCTCTCCGCCCTCGGAGAAGACCGTGTAGTTGCCCAGATGCGGGTCGCCGTGAATGACGGCCGCATGGCTGAAGGGGTGCCACCAGGCCTTGAACATGGCAATCGCCAGCCGGTTGCGGATCTCGGTCGGGCTTTCCGTGAACGTCAGGATCTTCTCGCCTTCGAGCCAGGCGAGGGAGAGAAGCCGCTTGGTCGACAGCTCCGGGTGAACGTCCGGAACCCGGACCTCGTCCACGTCGGACAGGGTCATGGCATAGAGCGCCGCGTGCTTCGCCTCGCGCTCGTAATCGAGCTCCTCCCGCACCCTCGCGCCGATCTCCTGTGCGATCTCGCGGGTGTCGATGGCAGGATCCATGCGGCGATGGACGGCGAAGACCAGTTCCAGCTGGCGCAGGTCCGCCTCCACGGCCGATTGCATGTCGGGATATTGCAGCTTGCAGGCGAGCGGAGCGCCCTCCTTGGTGGTGGCCCGATGCACCTGCCCGAGGGAGGCCGCCGCCGCCGGATTCAGGTCGAAGGAGCCGAACCGGCTCTGCCAGTTCGCGCCGAGCTCCGCCTGCATCCGCCGCTTCACGAAGGCCGCGCCCATGGGAGGCGCCTCGCTCTGCAGCTTCTGCAGTTCGGCGGCGTATTCGGGCGGCACGAGATCGGGAATGGTGGCGAGAAGCTGCGCCACCTTCATGATCGGCCCCTTGAGGCCGCCGAGGGCCTGGGCCAGCACCGCGGCGTTGGAGGCGTCGCGTCCCTCGCCGCCGAAGAGCCGCGACCCCGCCATGCGGGCCGCGACCCCGCCCATGTTGGCGCCCACGCGGGCGTAGCGGGCGGCGCGCGCGGAGAAGCGGTTGGCTTCGCTGTCGGAGTCGGCCATGGCTCGGGATCTCTCGTGGATCTGTGGAGAGCCTTAGATATGGTCCCTTGCGGCAAACGCCAGGGCAAGCGGCTGCGCCCAAGCGTCCTCGGGGCCACCGCCGCCACGGCCCCTGGCGGCTGCGCCTCTTGCCTGCCAGGAAATGCCTGACTAAAGTCAGAGAATGCACGAGGATCAGATCCGGCAGGTCCGGCGCTTCAACCGCATCGTCACGCAGCATGTCGGCGCCCTGGAGGACAGCTATCTCCGGCGCGGCCGTCCGCTCGGACAGGCGCGCCTGCTCCACGAGGCCGGGTCTGACGGCATCGACGTGCGGGTTCTGCGCGAGCGGCTCAGGCTCGATTCCGGCTATGTCAGCCGCCTGCTGCGGTCGCTGGAAGCCCAGGGCCTCGTCCGGACCGAGGCTCAGACATCGGACCGCCGGATCCGGCGCGTCGTCCTGACGGAGAAGGGACGCGCCGAGCGCGCGACCTACGACGAGCTCTCCGACGATCTCGCCCGGTCGTTCCTGGCGCCTCTCGACCCGGACCAGCGCGAACGCCTGGTGAAGGCCATGGCGGAGGTCGAGCGCCTGCTCCGGATGGGGGAGGTCGAGCTGCGTTTCGAGGGGCCCGCCGGCCCGGCGGCACGCCGGTGTCTGGAGCGGTATTTCCAAGAGCTGGCCGAGCGGTTCGAACTCGGCTTCGACCCGGCCCGGAGCAATTCCGCGAGCGACGAGGAGATGACGCCGCCGGCCGGCTTCTTCGTCCTGGCCTGGCTCGACGGAGAGCCTGCGGGCTGCGGGGCGCTCAAGGTCGGAGACGGGATCACGGGCGAAATCAAGCGGATGTGGACGGCGCCGTCCGCGCGCGGCCTCGGGATCGCGCGGCGGGTGCTGCGGATGCTCGAGGCGAAGGCGCGCGAGATCGGCCTGAGGACGCTCCGCCTGGAGACGAACCGGGCTCTCACCGAAGCCCAGGCGCTCTATCGGCGGGAGGGCTACCACGAGGTCGCCCCCTTCAACATCGAGCCCTACGCCCACCACTGGTTCGAAAAGCGGCTGTGAGGGCAGAGAAGACCGACCTCCCCTGCCCGCACTTCCGTTAGCGACTCTCCGCCTCCATCGCCTCGAGCTCGTCGATCAGACGCTCGATCATGGACAGCCCGATCTGCCAGAAGGACGGATCGCGGGCATCCAGGCCGAAGGGCGCGAGAAGCTCGGAATAATGCTTGGTGCCGCCCGCCGAGAGCAGCGCGAAATAGCGGTCCACGAAGCCCTCGTTGGCGGTCTCGTACTTGCCGTAGAGCGAGTTCACGAGGCAGTCGCCGAAGGCGTAGGCGTAGACGTAGAACGGCGAGTGGATGAAGTGGGGGATGTAGGTCCAGAAGCTCTCGTAGCCCGGGCCGAGCCGGATCGCCGGGCCGAGGGACTCGTCCTGCACCGACATCCAGAGCTCGCACAGCTTGTCGGCCGTCAGCTCGCCGTTGCGCCGCTCCAGATGCACCTTGCGCTCGAAGGAGTAGAACGCGATCTGGCGCACCACGGTGTTGATCATGTCCTCGACCTTCGCGGCCAGCATGGACTTGCGCTGGACGGGGTCCGTGGTCTGGTCGAGGAGGCGGCGGAAGGTGAGCATCTCGCCGAAGACGCTGGCCGTCTCGGCGAGCGTCAGGGGCGTCGGGGCCATGAGGGCGCCGTTGGGGGCGGCGAGAACCTGGTGGACGCCGTGCCCGAGCTCGTGGGCGAGCGTCATCACGTCCCGCGGCTTGCCCTGGTAGTTCAGGAGCACATAGGGATGCGCCGAGGGCACCGTCGGATGGGCGAAGGCGCCGGGCGCCTTGCCGGGACGGGTCGGGGCGTCGATCCAGCGCTCGTCGAAGAAGCGCCGGGCGATGTCGGCCATGCGGGGCGAGAAGGCGGAATAGGCGGCCAGAACCGTCTCCTTCGCCTCGTCCCAGCGGATCGTGCGCTGCTCGACCTTCGGCAGGGGCGCATTGCGGTCCCAATGGTCGAGCTTGTCCTTGCCGAACCACTTGGCCTTCAGGGCATAGTAGCGGTGCGACAGGCGCGGATAGCCCTCGCGCACGGCGGCAACGAGCGCCTCCACGACCTCGCGCTCGACCCGGTTGGCGAGGTGGCGCGAATCCGCCACGTCCTCGAAGCCGCGCCAGCGGTCGGAGATCTCCTTGTCCTTGGCGAGCGTGTTGGTGATGAGGGTGAAGGTGCGGAGGTTTTCCTTGAAGGTCTTTGCCAGCGCGTCGGAGGCGTCCTTGCGGACGGTCTCGTCCGGATCCTGCATCTTGTTGAGGGTCGGCTCGATCGGCAGCTCCTCGCCGCGCACGTTGAAGCGTATGGAAGCGATGGTCTCGTCGAACAGGCGGTTCCAGGCGGCCCGCCCGGTCACCGACTTCTCATGGAAGAGCTGCTCCAGCCTGTCGTCGAGCTGATACGGCTTGTCCTTGCGCAGATCCTCGATCCAGGGCCGGTAATGGGCCAGCGGCTCCTCGCCCATGGCCTTGTCGAGCACCGAATCCTCGATGCGGTTCAGCTCCAGCCCGAAGAACAGGAGATCGCTCGACGCCGCGGTCAGCCGCTCCTGGGTGTCGCCGTAGAATTTCGCGCGCACCGGATCGGTGGTGTCGCCGGAATAGACGAGTCCCGCATAGGACATGAGGCGACCGAGAAGATCCTCCACCGCCTCGTAGCGCCTGACCGCCGCGCCCAGGGCCTCCGCCGGGCTGTCGCCCCGGGCGAGCGCATCGAGCTTGCCGCGATACGTCTCCGCAATCGCCTTGCACTCCTCCTCCGCTCTCGCGAGATCCGCCTTGAACGCGTCGCTGTCGATGCCGGGATAGAGGTCCGACAGGTTCCACTCGGGCAAGGCGCCGAGTTCGGTCTGTGCGGCGCCTGCGGATGCGGTGTGGTGCAAGGGGGATGCTTTCTGAAGAGGAAAAGAGCGTGGCATGTCCGGTGCAGGGTTCGTGAGAGAGCTATCCCACATATTGGCTTCCTGGCTCCTCGGATCAACCCGAACCTGCCTGGGGATAAGCCTTCGGGGGAAGGACCGGCGTTAAGGGCGCATTTACCCTTGTCCCCGAGCATCGCGGCGCACGGTTCCCTGCTCTCAGCTTCTTCATGCTCCTCGCCAAGATCTTCACGGACGACATCTGCGCCCTCCGACGGGGCGCGCCCGACCCGTCCCTCGGTTCCGAAAGGGAAAGGATCGCCCGCCTCGCCGACCGTGCGGCGCGGTCCGCCGCTCCGGTCCTGATCGAGAGCGAGCCCGGCAGCGGAGCGCACGACCTGGCCCGCGCCATCCATGACGGCGGCGAGCGCCGGCAGCGGCCCTTCATCCGGATCCATGGGGGCGATCCGCACGAGGGCGACGATGCCGATGCATTCCTAGCCCGCCACCTGCGGGACGCGCATGGCGGCACCCTCCTGGTTCAGGATGTGGAGCGCCTGAATTCCTCGGCGCAGGCCCGCCTGTTCGAGATCATCGCGGCGCCGGATGCCGCGCCGCGCGGCACCCGGCTCCCGTCCCGTCCCGATGTCCGCATCATGGCGACGACGGGCTTCGCTCTCGCCGACGAGGTGCGCCGGGCCCGCTTCCGCGAGGATCTCTATTACCGCCTCCAGGTCATGCCGATTTCCCTTCGGCCTCTGAGGACGCGCCGCGACGAGATCGCGGATCTGGCGGGCCTGTTCCTCCATCGCTTCGCCGCCGACGAAGGCAAGCGCATCCGAGGCCTGTCGCCCGATGCGTCGACGCTTCTTTCCCGCTACGACTGGCCCGGCAATCTGCGTCAGCTCGAGAACGCGGTGTTTCGCGCGGTCGCCCTGGCCGAGGGGCCGGTGCTGACCCCTGCCGAATTTCCGCAGATCGCAGCGCATGTTCAGGGCTTCCGCATCGAGATCCCGCGGCTCCCGCAGGCGACGGCGCCCGCACCCGTGCAGGAGGCACCGGCCCCCGGCCGGCGCGATCCGCACGCCCTGCCGCTCATGAACGACAGCGGCGAGATGCGCACCCTCGCCGAACTGGAGGCTCAGGCGATTCGATTCGCGCTGGCTCACTACCAGGGCCATCTGTCCGCGATTTCGCGTCGTCTCGGCATCGGCCGTTCAACTCTTTACCGGAAATTGAAAGAACTTGGCCTAGACGATGCAGCCGCATGACACATTCGTGCGTTAAGCGTAGCGGGTGTGCGGCGCCACACCGATCATTTTCATGAAAATGGGGACGATTCTCGATCTTCCCCGCTCCATTGCGAAGAGGAACATAGGTCATGCGGAATTTGCGCAAGACGTCACTCTGGCTGGGTCTGATCGGGTCCGTTTCCCTCCTTCCTCTTCCCGCACTGGCCGAAGACAGTCGCAGCCCGGCGCCGGATGCCGTCCAACCGGTCATCGTCGACACGGTGGCGGCGGAGCCCTCCTTCCATGACGTCGCCGCGCCGCGGGGCATCGCGATGCCGGAACCCGAACCGGCCGCTCCGGTCACCATCACGGCAGGCGACCTGAAGCCCTCCGACTCCCTCGACATTCCCTTGCCGGACGCGCCGGCGGTCACCCTCACAGCCTCGGACTGGTTCCGCATCGCGATGGAGAGCCGCCTCGCCGACGAGGCGGCCCTGCGCGAGCTGCGCCTGAGCCGCTCCGAGCGCGACTCCCTCTCGGCCTTCTACGCTCAAGCGGAGAAGCCGCTGGCCTGGGCGCGCGACGGCGCCTGGACTCCTGCAGCCCACGCGGTGATCGGGCAGATCAGGGCGGCGGACGAGGACGGACTCGACCCCGCCGACTATCCCCTGCCCGATCCGGGCCTGCGCAGGGACGCCGCGCCCGCGCAATGGGCCGAGGCCGACCTGAAGCTCAGCGCCGCCGTCATCCGCTACGCGCGGGATGCGCGCGGCGGGCGGATCGATCTCGCACGCCTGTCGCCCCTCATCACGCCGAAGCTCGAACTGCCCGAGGCCGGCGAGGTCTTGGCCCGCGTCTCCGCCGCGAAGGACGCCGGCGCGGCGCTTGCCGCCTACAACCCGCAGCACCCGGGCTACCAGGCCCTGAAGGCCCGTCTCGCCCGGTTGCGCGAGAACCACCCGTCGCAGCCGAGCGTGCGGGTGCCCAAGGGGCGCACCCTGCGCGTGGGCATGCAGGACCCGCGCGTGCCGCTGATCCGCGCACGTTTCAACCTGGGCGAGGACAAGGACCGCCGCAACGTCTACGACGAGCGCGTGGCCTCCGCCGTCGCGGCCTTCCAGAAGGAGAAGGGCCTGCCGACCAACGGCGCCCTGACGCCCCAGACGGTGGCCGCCCTCTCCGGCCCGCCCGTGGCCCGGATGCAGGCCGAGCTGATCGCCAACATGGAGCGCTGGCGCTGGCTGCCGTCCGATCTCGGCTCGCGCCACATCATGGTGAACGTGCCGGAATACCGCCTGCGCTTCTTCGAGGACGGCGACGTCATCCATCAGACCCGGGTCATCGTCGGCAAGGAGAAGTCCCAGACGCCGATCTTCTCGGACGAGATGAAATATCTCGTGGTGAACCCGTCCTGGACGATTCCGCCGTCGATCATGAAGAAGGAGATCCTCCCGGCGATGGCGGCCGACCCGTATTACGCCGAGCGCAAGGGCTACAAGGTCATCCGCCGCGGGAACAGCATCACCGTGCGGCAGCCGCCGGGAGAGCGCAATGCGCTCGGCTACGTGAAGTTCATGTTCCCGAACCAGCACGCGGTCTATCTGCACGACACGCCCAACCGGAAACTGTTCTCGGCCGCCAAGCGCGCCTTCAGCCACGGCTGCGTGCGCGTCGATCAGCCCTTCGAGCTGGCCGAGCAGATCTTCGGCAAAGACGGAAAGTGGACCGAGAAGAGGCTGCGCGGTCTCATCGGCAAGGGCGAGCGCTACGTCCACCTGAACACCCCGTTGCCCGTGCACCTGACCTATTTCACGGTCGTCGTGGACGAGGGCGGCGAGGTGAAGCGGTTCGATGACATCTACGGCGTCGACCGCAAGGTCCAGGCCGCGCTGGGCTTGGATTCCTGACCTTTTCCGGACGCATTTTCCCTGTCGTTTTTTCGCTTTCACTTAACCCGGAAGTAACCGTCTTCGGCAAAGATCCCTTCACTATACGGGATGCCGCTTTCACGTCGGCGGCACGCTAGAGACGAGTATCACAGTGAGAGTATTGCGTTCGGACCGCCCAGCGGTCGCGTCGAACATCGTTCGCCGCACGGGCCTCGGCCTGGCGGTTTTTCTGGCGGTGATGGCCGGAGGAACCCGCGGCACGCAGGATGCCGTCGCCAATGGCGACACGCGCACCCTCACCTTCTACCACAACAACACGAAGGAGAGCCTCACGGTCACCTTCCGGCGCAACGGGCAGTACGATTCCGGGGCGCTGCAGCAGCTCAACTGGTTCCTGCGCGACTGGCGGCGCGGCGAAGCGACCCGCATGGATCCCCGCCTCTTCGACACGGTGTGGGAGGTCTATCGCGAGGTCGGATCGAGCGCGCCCGTGCACGTGAACTCGGCCTATCGCTCGCCCCACACCAATTCCATGCTCCGCCGCCGCTCGCGGGCGGTGGCCAAGAACAGCCAGCACATGCTCGGCAAGGCGCTCGATTTCTATCTGCCCGACGTGCCGGCCGCGCGCCTGCGCGCCATCGGCATGCGCCTGCAGAACGGCGGCGTCGGCTATTATCCCAACGCCTACACGCCCTTCGTCCATCTCGACGTGGGCAGCGTGCGCGCCTGGCCGCGCATGACCCGCGACCAGCTCGCCCGGATCTTCCCCGACGGCAAGACCGTGCACATTCCGGCCGACGGCAGTCCGCTCCCCCGGTACGAGGAGGCGCGGGCCGAGGTCCTGGCCAAAGGCGGCACCGTGGCGGGCTACACGGCGGTGGCCTATGGCGAGGACGATGCCGCTGCCGCTCCGAGCCGCCGCAAGAGCCTGTGGGCCACCCTGTTCGGAGGCAGCGACGAGGACGAGGACGAGGAGGAGATCCGCGTCGCCTCCCGTCCCGGCCAGCGCCTCGTCGCAGCCGGCCGCGCTCCGAGCGCGCCCAACGACTACTACGCGAGCGACTCCAACGCCTCGGTCTATGCCGCCATGCGCACGGCCGCCCCGGGCCAGGTCCCGGCGCAGCCCGTGGCGCGCCAGGTCGCCGTCGTGCAGCCGCGGCCGGAGCCGATTCCGCAGCCCGCACCGCCGGTGCCCGCCTCCATTGCCCCGGCCCTGCGTGAGGACCTCTCCCCTCCCCCGCTTCCGCCGACCCGGATCGCCGGCCTGCCGAGCACGGTCCAGACCCCCACCGGCCCGACGCTCAACTGGCAGCAGGGACCGGCGGGCCAGATGCCGACCCGGTCGGAGTTCGGCATCGGCAAGGAGGTGGCGTTCGCTCCGATGCCGCCGCCGCGGCCCGATGCGGACGTGGTCGCGGAGACGGCGGCGCTAGCCTATGCGCCCCTCCCGCCGGCCCGCCCGAGCATCCTCGCGGAGACGAACCCCATTCCCGGCATTCCGGAGCTGCGCGGCTCGACCGACGTGGCGAGCCTCTCGCCGGCGCCCCACCCGCTGCCTCCGCCGCGGCCGGAGCTGCAGCCGGTCGTGGTCGCGGCGGCGGCCCCGGTCGACATCCCCGTGACCACGGGATCGACGGGCCGCAATCCGCCCAAGGCGGAAAAGCCGAAATCTCAGCCCGCGGCGGCGGAGAAGCCTCCCCAGGCGGCGAAGAACCCGCCGGTGACGGCCTTGAGCGCCCTGCTTTCGGCGCAGCCGAGCCTGAGCATGGGCTTTTCCGACAAGCCCTTGGGCGACCTCGCGACGAACCGCTTCACGGGTCCTGCGGTCAAGCCGCTCCGGGTGCTGCGATGAGAAAAGGCGGGGCTTCGACCCCGCCTTTTTGCCGTTCGACAGGTCCGAGGACCCTTCCGTCAGACGCCGACCTGGATGCGGGGGCGGCCCGCGTTCTTTCCGCCCGCCAGGTCCTTCAGGAACGTGGAGGCCCACCACGACACGTCGGTCTGCCGGATGGTGCCCATCATCCGCGTCCACCGCTGGATGCGCTCGTCGCGGCCCATATAGAGGGCGTCGCGGATGGCCTCGGCTACTTCGAACTTGTCGTTCGGGTTGACGAGAAGGGCATCGGTGAGCTGCTCGGCGGCGCCGGCGAACTTTGACAGGACGAGGACGCCCGGATCGTCCGGGTTCTGGGCCGCGACATATTCCTTGGCCACGAGGTTCATCCCGTCGCGCATGGGCGTGACGAGGCCGACCCGCGACAGGCGGTGGAGACCGGCCAGGACGGACCGGGGATAGGTGCTGTTCACGTAGTGGATCGGAACCCAGCCGGGCTCGCCGAGGGAGCCGTTGATCCGTCCGAGGGTTTCGTTCACCTCCCGGCTCAGGGTGGCGTATTCGGGCACCTCGCTGCGGCTCGTGGGAGTGATCTGGAGATAGGTGACCTGCCCGCGCTGGTCAGGATTGCCTACGAGGAAGCGCTCGAACGATTCCATGCGCTCGGGAATGCCCTTCGAGTAGTCCAGACGGTCCACGCCGATGATGAGGCGGCGGGAGCCCAGCCCCGCCGTCGTCTGGCGCACGAGCCGGTGCGAGCTGGAGCGCAAGGCGGCCTGCTCGAATCCGCGGACGTCGATGCCGATGGGGAAACCCTTCACCCGGGTCTGGTGGTTGCCGAGCTCCACCACGTCGCCCTTGCGGTGGACGGCGCCGAGTTCCTGCACGAGGCAGCGCCTGAGATTGTCGGCATCCCGCTCCGTCTGCACGCCGATGAGGTTGTAGTCGGTGATCGCCCGCAGGAGTTCACGGCTGCCCGGCAAGGTGCCCAGCACCTCGGGAGCGGGCCAGGGGATGTGGTGGAAATACCCGATCCGGTTGGTGATCCCTAAGGCCCGCAGCTCCGCCGCCAGGGGAATGAGGTGGTAATCGTGCACCCACACGAGATCGTCGGGCTGCACCATCTGGGCGAGGGCATTGGCGAAACTGCGGTTGACCCGCAGGTAGCCCGCGTAATCCGCCCGCGAGAACTCCGACAGGCCGATCCGGTAATGCATGATGGGCCAGAGGGCCCGGTTGGCGAACCCGTTGTAGTATTCCTGACGGTCGAGGGACGTCAGGTCCATGAGCGCATACTGCACGCGCTCCC
This sequence comes from Microvirga sp. GCM10011540, assembly GCF_042650665.1. Classification (NCBI taxonomy): domain Bacteria; kingdom Pseudomonadati; phylum Pseudomonadota; class Alphaproteobacteria; order Hyphomicrobiales; family Methylobacteriaceae; genus Microvirga; species Microvirga sp. GCM10011540. The sequence goes on from NZ_JBHSBQ010000139.1 coordinate 23,937, forward strand.
TGTTCACGATCTTCGGCTGGGTGGACGGCTGAGCCGCCACCTTCCCGCTCCATCCGAACCAGATGCCCCGATAGGCCTCGAAGGCCTCACGCAACGCAACAGCCAAACCACCGGCAGCCCCTTTTCCCGTAGGATCCGGAACGGCTACCCGATTAGAAACCACAACCAGCCGCGACAACTCCACTCTCCAAATTGCTTTGCCGGGAGCCTAGAGCCTCATCACGCAGCGGTAAACAGCGGCTGTCGTTATCCTGGGACAAGGCCGGACCTCCACCGTACCGAGTTCCAAGGTCGGCGCGGGGCCCATGGCGGAACTCGCCTTCGGCGCGTCAGGCGGAGACGGCGGGCGTTCTTGCAGAATCTGGGAGACGGTATCGGCGGGCGCGGACGATCGGGCGCTATCCTAGCCGGACTATCGGGCCTCATGCCGGAGCGAGGCGTGTTTTCGGGCGGAATCGCCCGGAAAAGCGCCGCGCCGGAGCGGTTCCGGCGCGGCGTCGAAGGATCAGCCGACCATTCCCAGGGCCTGCATGTAGAGTTCGAGGATGGCCTCCTCCTCCTGGCGCTCGGCGTAGTCGCGCTTGCGCAGGGCGATGATCTTGCGGAGCACCTTGGTGTCGAAGCCGTTGCCCTTGGCCTCGGCGTAGACGTCCTTGATGTCGCCTGCGATTCCCGCCTTCTCCTCCTCCAGGCGCTCGATGCGCTCGATGAAGGCCTTGAGCTGGTCGGCCGCGACCGATTCGGTTTGAAATGCTGCGTCGTCCATGAAACTAGCCTTTGATTGGTGGCATTGGAGCCAGGGTTACGTCCATTTGGTTGAGGCCGCTTTAATGCGACGGCTTCGATTCCTCAAAGCTCTCGAGCTGCGACGCGGTGGCCTCGCGCTGGTGGCGCGCCTTCCACTCCTCGTAGGGCATGCCGTAGACATATGTCCGGCTCTCGTCCTTCGAGAGCGCGAGGCCGCGCTCGTCGGCGGCATCCTTGAGCCAGTTCGACAGGCAGTTGCGGCAGAAGCCCGCCATGTTCATCAGGTCGATATTCTGCACGTCGGTGCGCTGGCGCAGATGTTCGAGGAGCCTGCGGAAGGCGGCGGCCTCCAGCTCGGTCCGGGTCGCGGCGTCGAAATCGTTCATGGCCTTCTTCCTCAGTGGCGGCGCAGCCGGTCGCGGGTGCGCGAGGCGTGGACCTGGGGCGTGCGGAGGCCCTCCCGGGCGGCGAGAGGCTTCAGGAGACGGGCGAAGCGCTCCGCCCATTCCTCGGCGCCCTCGTCCGAGGCGATCAGGTCCTGCCGGATCTCGATCAGGGCGTTGGCGAGCCCCCGCTCGGTCGCGTGGCGGTCGATGGTGTCGCCGGCCAGCGCCCCATCATAGGGTTCGTTGTCGCCGACGACGAGTCCTTCCTCCGCCTGCAGCCCTTCGAGGAGCGGCTTCGCGAAGCGAGCGTCCGCATCCCACAGGATGCCCACATGCCACGGGCGCGGCCAGCCGCGCCAGATCGGGGTGAAGCTGTGGACGGTCACGATGACGGGCGGGTGCCCGGCTGCCATGGCCCGCCCGATCGCGGCCGCGATGGCGGCGTCGTAGGGGTCGTAGAAACGCTCGATGCGCCGGGCGACCTCGGCCTCGTCCACATGGGCGTTGCCCGGCACCACGGCGCCGTCCGAGAGGCGCATCACCAGGGTCGGGTCGTCCCGGCCCCGGTTCGGATCGATGATCAGCCGGGAGAACCGGGTCAGGATCGCCGGCGCTCCGAGGCGGCGGGCGAGCGACCGCGTGACCGCCGCGGCGCCGATGTCGTAGGCGATGTGACGCTCGAATTCCGCCGCGGGCAGGCCGAGGTCGCCGAGATCCGGCGGCACCGCGTTCGAGGCGTGATCGCACAGGATCAACACCCCGGAATCGACGGCTCCGTCGATGGTTTCGACGGGACAGGGCTCAAGGGCGGGATCGGCGAGCTTCAGCGCGGCGGAAGGAGACATGGGCTGGGAAGAGAATGGTTGGAGAGTTGAAGAAAAGCCTTAAACTGGCCCCGTAAGCAAGACAACGCGACCATTCGCGCAACATTGTACAACATCCATGTCCTCCCCTTCGACAACGGCGCGCCTGGAGACGGGCTTCGCTTCGGCCTTCGCGGCGCTCTGCCTGGGAGCGGTCGCCATGGGCATTTCGCCCATCTTCGTGCGCTTCGCGGCCGCCGATGTGGGCTCCTTCGCCAGCGCGTTCTGGCGCGTCGCCCTGTCCCTGCCGATCCTCTATGCCTGGATGCGGGTCGAGATTGCGAGGGCCCCGGCCGGCGCGCCCCGCTCCTCCTTCGGGAAGGCCTCCATCCTGGCGGGCCTCGCCTTCGCGGGAGACCTCTTCTTCTGGCACCTGTCGATCCTCAGCACGACGGTCGCCAACGCCACCTTCTTCGCGACCATGGCACCGCTCTTCGTCATCCTGATCACCTGGCTCGTTCTGAAGCAGCGGGTGTCGCGGGGCACCGTCGTCGGCCTGCTGTTCTGCCTCCTCGGCGGCGCGGCCCTGATCGGGCAGAGCCTGCAGGTCGATCCCGCCCGCATCCAGGGCGACCTCTTCGGGGTCGTCACCGCCTTCTTCTTCGGCCTTTACTTCCTCACCGTGGGCGAGGCGCGGAAGACGGCCGGCGCCGCCCAGGTGACGTTCGAGGCCGGGGTGGTCACCAGCGCCGTGCTGCTCGTCATCGCGGTGCTCTTCGACAGCCGGGTGGTGCCCCATACCTGGGAGGGCGCCATGGCGCTGGCCGCCATGGCCTTCATCAGCCAGGCGGGCGGGCAAGGCCTCCTCGCGATTGCCCTCGGGCGCCTGCCCGCGGTGTTCTCGTCCCTGGTGATCTTTCTCGAAGCGGTGGCCGCGGCCGTGTTCGGCTGGCTGATTCTCAACGAGGCCCTCACGCTCGTCCAGAGCCTCGGCGGCGCGCTGATCCTGATCGGCATCTGGGCGGCGAGGCCCAAGCCGGAAGCGCCGATCGGATAGCGGACCCCGAGCCTTGTTTTCCTACCTGAACAGACAGGAAAGCGCCCGCGACAGGTCTTTTCGCGCCACGGAAACGCAACCTTAGCAGGCTAAATTCGCATCAATCCCGCAGCCGGGGCTTGATGCGGCGGCGCTTCTGGCCGACAACGATTCGACATACTTCTCGAAGCATTGTGCGATCTCGTTCATACCGAATCGACCCGAACCAACATCCATGAAGGCCGTATCTTTCCTATCCGCTCCCAGCCGGCGGCGAAGCCTTGGGCTCGCAATCGCCGTCCTCGGCGCAGGATTTCTGTCCTCGTCGCCCGCATGGGCGGACCTGCGCCTGTGCAACATGACCCCGAGCCGGGTGGGCATCGCCCTCGGCTACCGCGATGGGCAGGGCTGGGTCACGGAAGGCTGGTGGAACCTGAACGCCCGCGGCTGCGAGACGCTTCTCACCGGCCAGCTCGTGGGTCGCTTCTATTATATCTACGCGATCGACTACGACCGGGGCGGAGAATGGAGCGGACGCTCCTTCATGTGCACCCGCGAGCGCGAATTCACGATTCGCGGGACCGAGGATTGCCTGGCCCGCGGCTTCGACCGCAGCGGCTTCTTCGAAGTCGATACAGGCGAACAGAAGAGCTGGACGATCCAGCTGACCGATTCGAACCGCCCAGGGGGGCAATGACACCATGAGACGCGCACGGCGCACGAAGATCCTCGCAACCTTAGGTCCGGCCTCCGAAAATCCGGAGATGATCGCCAAGCTGTTCCAGGCGGGCGCGGACGTCTTCCGGCTGAACATGAGCCACCTGTCGCGGGAGCGGCTGAAGGAGCGCGTCGACATGATCCGCGCCGTCGAGGCCAAGTTCAAGCGCCCCATCGCCATCCTGGCGGATCTCCAGGGCCCGAAGCTGCGCGTCGGCATGTTCGAAGGCGACAGCGCCATGCTGGTGAAGGGGCAGAGCTTCACCCTCGATGCGGATCAGGCTTCCGGCGGCACCGACCGCGTCCACCTGCCCCATCCGGAAATCCTCTCCTCCCTGGAGCCGGGCCATACGGTCCTCATCGACGACGGCAAGCTGCGGCTGCGCGTCAAGAGCGTGAAGAAGGGCTCGGCCACCACGGAGGTCGAGGTCGCGGGCAAGATCTCCAACCGCAAGGGCGTAAGCCTGCCGGACACCGTGATCCCGGTCGCGGCCATGACCGACAAGGACCGCTCCGACCTGGAAGCCGCGCTCGATGCCGGCGTCGACTGGATCGCCCTTTCCTTCGTGCAGCGTCCGGAGGACGTGGCCGAGGTGAAGAAGGTGGCGCGCGGCCGCGCCCTCGTGATGGCGAAGCTGGAAAAGCCCCAGGCCATCACCCGCCTCGACGAGATCATGGAAATCTCGGACGCGGTCATGGTCGCCCGCGGCGACCTCGGCGTGGAGATGCCGCTGGAAAAGGTGCCGGGCATCCAGAAGCGCATCATCCGCGCGGCGCGCCGCCTCGGCAAGCCGGTGGTGGTCGCGACCCAGATGCTGGAATCCATGATCACCTCGCCGGTGCCGACCCGGGCCGAGGTCTCCGACGTGGCGACCGCCGTCTATGACGGCGCCGACGCGGTGATGCTCTCGGCCGAGAGCGCCTCGGGCCAGTACCCGGTGGAGGCGGTCTCGACCATGAACCGGATCGCGGAAGAGGTGGAGCAGGATCAGAGCTACTGGTCGATCATGCGGACCCTGAACGCTGAACCGGAGGCCACCGGCTCGGACGCCATCGCGGCCGGCGCGCACCAGATCGCCGACACGCTCAACCTGAAGGCCATCGCCGCCTGGACCTTCTCCGGCTCGACCGCCTTCCGCATCGCCCGCGAGCGGCCGAACTCGACCGTGATCGCCTTGACGCCGAGCATGGACACGGCGCGGCGCCTCGCCCTCGTCTGGGGCGTGCATCCGATTCGCACGAAGGACGCCAGCGACCTCGACGACATGGCGTTCCGCGCCTGCAAGTTCGCCGTGCGCGAGGGTTATTCCCAGGTCAGCGACCGCATCATCATCGTGGCGGGCGTTCCCTTCGGCACGCCGGGGGCCACCAACATGGTGCGCATCGCCTTCGTGAACCAGGAACACGCCGCACAGGCGTGACGACATCCCGTCGGGCTGGTGGCGACGCCGCCGGCCCGAACGGTCTTCCTTGCATCAATGGAAGCTTGGCCCGTCAGAGATCCTGCCCGCCGACCTCGGTGTCGAGACGGGTGACGATGGTCTGAAGCTTGGAGATCTGCGGATTGATCGCGAGCGCCCGGCGGAAGGCTTCGAGGGCGCGCGGCTTGTCCTCGGACGACATGAGAATGTGGCCCAGGCCCGTCCAGGCGCTGAAATGGCGGGGTTCGAGGGTCAGGGCGCGGTGCAGGTCGGCCATGGCGCCGACCGGGTCGTCGAGCTGGTAGAACAGCGTCGCCCGCCGATACCACGCCTCGGCCCAATTGGGCTCGAGCGCAAGGATGCGGTCGAGAAGCTCGACGGCGAGCGGATAATCCTTTTTCTGGAAAGCCTCCGTCGCCCGGCTCAGGAGGAGGTCGGCCGTGTCCGACCCGGAGCGGGAGAGCCGGCGCTCGATGAGCCTAACGACGCCCTCGGCTTCCGTTTCCGACTCGGCCTTGGACAGGCGGTCGAACAAATCGTCCAGATTCGACGCGCGCGGTGCGGGACGGGCGGACGGTGCGGGATCCTTGGGCTGCGCGTTTTCCTGCGCCCCCAGGGGGAGCGCGGCGGCGAAGCTCAGCGATACGGTCAGAAGGCTCGCAAAAAAGCGCATGCCGGGATTCTAGGATCCCGGCATGCGGCGTCAATTCATAAAAGTGTGTGCGGCATTGCCGCAGCGCGACTTAGCCCTGACGAGCCTTGTAGCGCTTCTGGGTCTTGTTGATGATGTAGACCCGGCCCTTGCGACGAACCAGCTGGTTGTCGCGGTGACGGCCGCGGATCGACTTCAACGAGTTACGGATCTTCATATCCGGTCTCCTGCGGCCCTTCGGGAAGGCCGGAAAAAAGCAAATGGTGGGCGCGGCTGGGATCGAACCAGCGACCCCTACGATGTCAACGTAGTGCTCTCCCGCTGAGCTACGCGCCCTAGAAACGATGATTTTTGAGGTCTCGCTTCGGTGTGGAGGGCGATATACCGGCAAGTGCCCCAGGACGCAAGCCGTGATGACAACCTTTTTCAGGCTGCCATCATTTTCTCGACCTCGTTGACGAGATCGCGCAGGTGGAACGGCTTCGACAGGACCTTCGCGTCGCGAGGGGCCTGCGAATCCGGGTTCAGCGCAACCGCGGCAAAGCCGGTGATGAACATCACCTTGATGTCCGGATCGAGCTCGGTGGCCCGACGGGCCAGCTCGATGCCGTCCATCTCCGGCATGACGATGTCCGTCAGCAGGAGCTCGAACGGTTCCTCCCGCAGGCGGTTGTAGGCCGAGAGGCCGTTATCGAACGAGGCCACGTCGTAGCCTGCGTTCTGCAGCGCCTTCACAAGAAAGCGCCGCATGTCGTTGTCGTCTTCGGCGAGAAGAATCTTCATCGGTTGCCAACCCCGAATCGTGGCGGATGTCTGTGAGACTTCATGCGCCCATACGGTAAATAAGCCGTGAAAGAAGGACGCAGATTATAGGCGATATAGTCATGGACACACGCAAGGGCTGCCTTACACTGCTCCGGTCTCTTGTTTTCCACTCTCCGGCAGAATTTGAAGCTTGATGCGGCCAGTTATCGCTGACGAGTTCGATCCCCCCTACATCGTCGTCGAGCCTTCGGGGCAGACGGCTCCCTTCGTGTTCAACGTGCCCCATGCGGGCGCGGTCTACCCGGCCTCCTTCCTGGCGGAATCGCGCCTCGACGCCATGGCGCTGCGCCGCTCCGAGGATGCCTTCGTGGACGAGCTGTTCGCCTCCACGGTGGAGCTCGGGACCCCTCTCATGACGGCGCGCTTCCCGCGGGCCTATCTCGACCTGAACCGCGAACCCTACGAACTCGATTCCCGCATGTTCGATGGAAGGCTGCCGCCCTTCGCCAATACCCGCTCCATGCGGGTGGCCGGCGGACTGGGGACGATCCCGCGCATCGTGGCGGACGGACAGGAGATCTACCGCGGACGCCTCCCGGTCGAGGAGGCCCTGCACCGCATCGAATGGCTGTACAAGCCCTATCATCGCGTGCTGCGCCAGATGATCCGCCGGACCTCGCAGAGCTTCGGCCACGCCATCCTGATCGACTGCCATTCCATGCCCTCGAGCAGCGTGAGCCGCGAGGACGGCGCCAAGGCCGACATCGTCCTCGGCGACCGCTACGGCACCAGCTGCGCCGTTATCCTGATCGATCTGGTGGAGGCGGCCCTGCGCGGCCGCGGCTATACGGTGGTGCGCAACAAGCCCTATGCGGGCGGCTTCATCACCGAGCATTACGGAGAGCCGGCCCTGGGGCGGCACGCGCTGCAGATCGAGATCAATCGGGCCATCTACATGGACGAGCGCACCCTGCAGAAGAAGCCGCGCTTCGCTACGGTCGCGGCGGACATGACCGAGACCTTCGCCCAGGTGATCGCGGAACTCTCCGGCGATCTCATGCCCCGCCAGATCGCCGCCGAGTAACTTTGAAACGTTCCGTCGCGCCCTAGATAAGAAAAAAGGCCGCTGTTGCCAGCGGCCCAAAGTTTAGGGAGGAAACGCCCAAGAAGGGCAGCGATACGGCGACGCCATCGCCATATCGCACTGCAACAATTACACCGCGCCGCACAATTTGCAACAGTAAATCCGGCTTTTTGTCATGCTCACGCTGCATGCCTGCTCGGATGTGGATCGATGGCGCCCCTGTAGAAGAGCAGGCTGAGAAGCAGCCAGCCTCCCAAAGAGGCAAAGACTACGCGATACCCCTCCGGCAGATAGACCCCGTTCTCCGCCCGGCCGACCGCATCCATGAGAAGGCCGGTCACGCTCTGGGACAGGAAGGCTCCGCCGATCGAGCCGATATTCATGAGCGTGATGCCCCGCCCCGTCAGTTCCGGCGGGAACAGGGACTTGCCGTGCGCGGTCAGGATCGGCGTGAAGGCCACGAACAGGCCGAAGAGACCGAACCAGACCGTGGCCGACGTCCTGTCGAGGGGGAAAAGGGTCACGATGGCCAGCAGGAGCACCGTGGCGCCGCCGCCGAACAGCACGGGCCGCTTGTAGCTTCCCCAATAGCGGTCCATGACGCCCCACAGAAGGAGGCCGATCATCTGCGCCGCCGCGCCGATGAGGAGGATGTTGCCCCGGGCCGTGAGATCGGCCCCGTGCACGTCCGTCAGCCACGGGCCGCCCCACAGGCCGACCATGGTCGCGAAGCAAGAATAGGCCGTCAGGTGCACGAAGAAGACCGGCCAGAACGAGCGCACCCTGAGGGCCTTGCCCACGCCGCGGAAGGTCGAGGCCCAGGTCTCCTGCTCGCCGCGGCCCGCAACCGTGTCCTTCGGCACAGCCCAGACGATGGCCAGGGCCACGAGGGCCGTCAGGACGGCGACCCCGAGGAAGGAGGCGCGCCAGCCGAAGAACGCGGCCGAGGCGGCGAGCGGCGCCGTGGCGGACAGGGTGCCGATATTGGCGAAGCCCATCTGCAGGCTCGTCAGCCCGGCGAAACGCTCCGGCGGAAAGCGGCGGGCGTAGATCACGAGCGGCGCCATGAAGAAAGTGGAGCAGCCGAGCCCCATGACGGCCCGGGAGGCGATCAGCGTGGCGGCGGAGGGCGCCATGGCGAAGAGCGCGGTTCCGGCCACCGCCAGGACCGCCGTCGCCAGCATCGTCCGCTTCGGCCCGTAGCGGTCGATGGCGATGCCCACGGGGATCTGGGCGGCGGCGAAGGAGAAGAAGAAGGTGCTGGAGAGAAGGCCGATCTGGGTTGCCGTAAGGTCGAGCTGCCGGGCCAGATCGTGCGCGATCACGCCGATGGAGTTCCGAAGGAACTGGCTCACGGCATAGATCGCGATGAGCGCCAGGATCAGCAGGAGAGCGGTTTCGGAGCGGGCCGGGGCGACGCTGGAGGAAGAATTCATGCCGTGCGATGTCCGATCAGGCGAAAGCGGCGTCTTGTGCTGGAATCGCTTGCCGCGCGAAGAGCGGTTGATAAAAGCGGATCGGGAACGGGTCGCCAAGACCGCCCGCAAGAATGACAGAGGATATCAGACGGTATGGGGCTCATCGACTTCAAGCATTTCGTCAACGAGCTCGCGACCCTGTCGGGCCAGGCGATTCTCCCCTTCTTCCGCACCAGCATCGCCACCGAGGACAAGTCCCGCGGCGGCGCCTTCGATCCGGTGACGGAAGCGGACCGCGCGGGCGAGGCGACCATGCGCCAGCTCATCAAGCGCACCTTCCCGACCCACGGCATCGTCGGCGAGGAATTCGGGTCCGAGCGGACCGATGCGGAATATGTCTGGGTGCTCGATCCCATCGACGGGACCCGGGCCTTCATCGCCGGACTTCCCACCTGGGGCACCCTCATCGGCCTGACCCGCAACGGCCGGCCCGTCTTCGGCATGATGCACCAGCCCTTCACCGGCGAGCGCTTCTTCGGGGATGGCGGCAGCGCCACTTACAGGGGGCCCGGCGGCGAGCGCAAGCTCATGACGCGCCGCTGCGCCTCCCTCAGGGATGCGGTCATTTCCACCACGAGCCCGAAGCTTTTCGCCGGCGAGGACCTGCGGGCCTACGACCGGGTGGAGAGCGTCGCCCGCCTCGCCCGCTACGGCTGCGACTGCTATGCCTACTGCATGCTGGCCGCAGGCCATATCGACCTCGTCGTCGAATCGGGCCTCAAGCCCTACGACATCGTGGCCCTGATCCCGATCATCGAGGGAGCGGGCGGCATCGTCACCGCCTGGGACGGCGGTTCAGCCGCTGAGGGCGGGCGCATCGTCGCTGCGGGCGACCGCCGTGTCCACGCCGCCGCCGTCGAGCTGCTCAGCCGCTGATTCCGGCTTCGCGGCCTCCGGCTCCTCCCGGGGGCTCCGGTCGGGGCTGCCGGGGACGAAGGCGTCGAAGGCGGCCCAGAACTGCTCGCGGATCGCATCCGTCTCCATCAGGATCTCGTGGCGGGCGCCCGGGATGACGATGGCGTGCCCAGCCTTCAGGCGCGCCGCGAAGCGCTCGGTGACCGGCGTCGCGCAGACCGGGTCCGCCCCGGCGGCGAGGACCAGGGTCGGCAGGCGGATCCTCAGCGCATAGCGCGGATCGGTGAAGCGCTTCATGAAGCGGAAGGCGGAATCGAGCCAGGACACCGTCGGCGCCCCGACGGCCCCTTCCCCGATGGTGTGGGCGACCTGGGCGTTGCGCGCGTAGCGCACCGGATCGCTCGTCAGCCGGTTGCCCTTGAAGGGCAGGGTCGAAATCGAGGTCTCGCCGCCGCCCGGCACGAAGGACTTGCCGAAGCCGAGATATTTCAGGATCCGCACAGTCCCGACGATGGCGAGCGAGTGCTTGACGATGCACAGGCCGATCATGGGCGTGGTGGTGACGAGGCGCCTGAACGGGAGCCAGCCTTCATGAGCCGCGCTCAGGGCGATGGCCCCGCCCATGGAATGGGCCAGGCCGAAATGGGGCTCCGGCAGGTGCGGAACGAGGATCTGGTCGCGGATGGCATCCAGGTCGCGCCGGTAATCGGAGAAGCGCCGGACATGCCCTTTGCGCGCGTTGCGTACCTGCCGGCCGGAGAGGCCCTGCCCCCGCCAGTCGAAGGCCACCACGGCAAAACCGCGCCCGAGCAGCTCCCCGACCACCTCGAAATATTTCTCGATGAACTCCGCCCGGCCCTGGAGGATGCAGACGGTGCCCTTCGGCGTCTCGCCGTCGGGCAGCCAGTAGGCCGCCCGCAGGGTCAGGCCGTCCTCCGTCGTCACGCTCTTGAGCGTCGGTTCGGCGGGGATGGGGTTGTCGGCGGTCTCGTAGAGCTGCACGGAACTGGATCTCGATCGAACGGACTTCATGCCCTTTATAGGGCATTCACGGCCGTTGCCATGCGTCCCTTGACAGTAAAAATGCCCGTTCCCACATCAAGTTGGTACCGGCCATGACGGCGGTACGAACCCAACGGTCCAGCCTGTCGAGGTGGACCTTCTGCATGTTGCTTCACTCGGAGGATATGCCATGCGTCAGTACGATCTTGCTCCCCTGTACCGCAATACGGTCGGTTTCGACCGCCTTTTCTCGATGCTCGACCAGTTCGTCGGCGTCGATGCGGCCCCCAGCTACCCGCCCTACAACATCGAGCGCACCGGCGAGAATGCCTATCGCATCTCCGTCGCCGTCGCCGGCTTTACCGACCGTGATCTCACCATCGAGGTGAAGGAAAACACCCTCTCCGTCCGCGGCGAGAAGCAGAATGCCGAAGAGCGCAAGTCCGACGTCCTGTATCAGGGCATCGCGGCGCGCACCTTCGAACGTCGCTTCCAGCTCGCCGACGGTGTCCAGGTGGTCGGCGCGAGCCTCGAGAACGGCCTTCTCCACGTGGACCTCGTGCGCGAGATCCCGGAGACGAAGAAGCCGAAGCTGATCCCGATTTCCACCGACAGCGCTCGGACGATCGAGGCCAAGAAGGCCGCGTAACCCGTCTTCGAGAGCAAAAAAAGAGCGCTCCGGTTCGTCCGGGGCGCTTTCTTATTGTTTGAAACCTGGTCCCTTGAAGTCCCGCGGGGGCTTGGAGGACACCCCTTTGGTCAACGGTCTCGAGGGATAGATCGGGGGAGAATGCGGCACGGATAGGGCAAAGCCGCCGCTAATTTCACTCTGCCGCCTGCCGGGACAGCGCCGAACGGGCGATTTCCAGGGCCTGCCGGATCTCCTCTTCCTTCGTGGCGAAGGAGACGACGAGGCGAATCAGGGCTTCGTCCGGCCCGACGGCCTCACCCTCGGGAAGGCTCGCCTCCGTCCAGTGGAGGTACTGGAGCCCGGCCGCCTTCAGGGCCTGGTCCACGGCCTTCGGGACGATCGGGAAGACCTCGTTGGCCTGGGTCGGCCATGCCATCCGCACGCCCGGAAGCCCCAGCAGCCCCTCCGAGAGAAGCTTCGCCATGCGATTGGCGTGGCGGGCATTGTCGTACCAATGGTCATTGGCGAAGTAGCCTTCGAGCTGCGCCGCGATGAGACGCCCCTTGGAGATGATCTGCCCGGCGCGCTTCGCCCGGTAGTCCAGCGCCTCGGCGAGCTCCGGCTTGAACACCACGATGGCTTCGGCCATCAGGCAGCCGTTCTTGGTGGCCCCGAAGGAGAGAATGTCGACGCCCTGCTTCCAGGTCATCTCGGCGGGCGTGCAACCCAGGGACACGAGCGCGTTCACGAAGCGGGCCCCGTCCATGTGCAGCGACAGGACGTGCTCGCGGCAGACCGCGCTCAAGGAGGCGATCTCGTCCAGGCTGTAGACCGTGCCGCACTCGGTGACCTGCGAGATCGAGAGCGCCTTGGGCGGCATCTGCTTCACCGCCTTGGGCAGGCTGCGGAGATAGGCGGAAACGTCCTGCGCGACGAGCTTGCCTCCCACGCCCGGAAGACCCGCGAGCTTGGCCCCGTGCATGAAGAATTCCGGCGCGCCGCACTCGTCGTCGATCACGTGGGCCTCCTGGTGGCACACGCACAGACCCCACGGGGGAACCGCCGACGAGAGCGCGAGCGCATTGGCGGCCGTTCCGGTCGTCACCAGAAAGACCGACACCTCGTGCTCGAAGATCTCCGCGAAGCGCGCCTTGATGCGCTTCGTGATCTCGTCGTTGCCGTAGGCCGGCAGCGCGCCGTTGTTGGCATCGACGATGGCCTGCAGGACCGGGGCGCTGGCGCCCACGATGTTGTCGCTCGCAAAATTCATGAATCATCTCCTTGGCGTGCAGCCTCCCGACCGGAGCGCTCATGTCAAGGTCATTGACCTATCGGAGAAGACTTTCGTCTCCGCTGCGGCAAAACATAGCTTTGTTGCCGACGGACGCTCCGCCGTGAAACTTTTGTCTAAAATCTTTCTAATCCCCCTTGTGTGGGGAGCTATTCTCTGGCAGTTTGCCCGCATTAGGACAGCGATGCTGTCCCATTTGGGGTGCCCGCACCCCCGGCCCGAGGTTTTCTTGATGCTTCGCCAGACGCGAACGAAACGAGATACCAAAAAACCTGCCCGCAAAACGTGGGCGGAGCGGGCTTATCGCGGCTGAACTTCAGCCGAGGATGCCCGCGAGGAGCGGGCTCCCGACAGGACCCGAGCCTCAAAAACCAAGAAGCGGTGGGCATCCGGACGATCCGATCATCCGGCGGACCCAAAAGCCGCCTCAATGAACCCTGATGACGTGTTCGAATGGATGTGAGGATCTGGCATGAGCGACGTGTCGAAAAAGAGCCTGGAAATCGAAGCCTCGACCCGCACGGCCGCCAAGGCGGATACGGTGAGGATCGTGCGCGATCCGGCCCTTCCCGCGCCTCAGGGCCTCTACGATCCGTCCCATGAGAAGGATTCCTGTGGCGTCGGCTTCATCGCCGACATGAAGAACCGCAAGACCCACGCCATCGTCGAGCAGGGCCTGCAGATCCTCCTGAACCTGGACCATCGCGGCGCGGTCGGCGCCGATCCGAAGACCGGCGACGGCTGCGGCATCCTGGTCCAGATCCCGCACAAGTTCTTCGCCGCCGAATGCGCCAAGCTCGGCATCTGGCTCCCCAACGAGGGCGAGTACGGCGTCGGCCACCTCTTCATGCCGCGCGATCCCGAGGGTTTCGCCCTCGTCGAGGAGATCGTCACGAAGGCCATCGCGGACGAGGGCCTGCAGCTTCTCGGCTGGCGCGACGTGCCGGTGGATTCGAGCGACCTCGGCGAGAGCGTGAAGGCCTCGGAGCCCCAGCACCGGCAGATCTTCGTCGGCAAGGGTAAGGGCATGGACGACCAGGAGACGTTCGAGCGTCGCCTGTTCCTCGCCCGCAAGGTCATCTCCAACGCGGTCTACGACATGAAGGACCCGCGCACGGCCGGCTATTACCCGGTCTGCCTGTCCTCGCGCACCGTCGTCTACAAGGGCATGGTCCTCGTGGGCCAGCTCGGCGGCTACTACAAGGATCTCCAGGACCCGCGCTTCGAGAGCGCCATCGCCCTCGTTCACCAGCGCTTCGCCACCAACACCTTCCCGACCTGGCAGCTCGCGCATCCCTACCGCATGGTCGCCCATAACGGCGAGATCAACACGCTGCGCGGCAACGTGAACTGGATGGCGGCGCGACAGGCCTCCGTGGATTCGGAGCTCTTCGGCAACGACATCTCGAAGATCTGGCCGATCTCCTACGAAGGCCAGTCCGACACCGCCTGCTTCGACAACGCCCTCGAATTCCTCGTGCGCGGCGGCTACACGCTCTCGCACGCCATGATGATGCTGATCCCCGAGGCCTGGGCGGGCAACCCGCTCATGGACGAGGACCGGCGCGCCTTCTACGAGTATCACGCCGCCCTCATGGAGCCGTGGGACGGCCCCGCGGCCGTGTGCTTCACCGACGGCAAGCAGATCGGCGCGACCCTCGACCGCAATGGCCTTCGCCCGGCCCGCTACCTCGTGACCGACGACGGCCTCGTGGTGCTCGCCTCCGAGATGGGCGTGCTGCCGATCCCGGAGGAGAGGATCGTCGAGAAGTGGCGCCTGCAGCCGGGCAAGATGCTCCTCATCGACCTCGAGGAAGGCCGCATCGTCTCCGACGACGAGATCAAGCAGCAGCTGTCCCAGGCCCACCCCTATAAGGAGTGGCTCAAGCGCACCCAGATCGTGCTCGAGGACCTCAAGCCCGTCCAGGCGCGCGAGTCCCGCACCGATGTGTCCCTGCTCGACCGCCAGCAGGCCTTCGGCTACACGGCCGAGGACCTCAAGCTCCTCATGCAGCCCATGGCGGTGACGGGCCAGGAGGCGGTCGGCTCCATGGGCTCCGACACCCCCATCTCGGCCCTCTCCGACAAGTCGAAGCTGCTCTACACCTACTTCAAGCAGAACTTCGCCCAGGTGACGAACCCGCCGATCGACCCGATCCGCGAGGAGCTCGTCATGAGCCTGGTGTCGTTCATCGGCCCGCGCCCGAACATCCTCGACTTGGAGGGCACCTCGCGCCGCAAGCGCCTGGAGGTGCGCCAGCCGATCCTCACCAACGAGGACCTGGAGAAGATCCGCTGCATCGGTCATTTCGAGGACCGGTTCGACACCAAGACGCTCGACATCACCTATGCGTCGGAGCTGGGCGCCGCGGCGCTCGACGGCGCCCTCGACCGCCTGTGCGACCGCGCCGAGGCGGCGGTCCATGGCGGCTACAACATCATCATCCTGTCCGACCGCATGGTCGGCCCGGACCGCATCCCGATCCCGGCGCTGCTCGCCACCGCGGCGGTGCACAACTACCTGATCCGCAAGGGGCTGCGCACCTCGGTCGGCCTCGTGGTGGAATCCGGCGAGCCGCGTGAGATCCACCATTTCGCGTGCCTTGCCGGCTACGGCGCGGAAGCGATCAACCCCTACCTCGCCTTCGAGACCATCGCGGCCATGCACGAGGCGGGCGAACTGCCCGGCGAGGTCGACGAGGGCGAGGCGATCAAGCGCTACATCAAGTCCATCGGCAAGGGCCTGCTCAAGGTCATGTCGAAGATGGGCATCTCGACCTACCAATCCTATTGCGGCGCGCAGATCTTCGACGCCGTGGGCCTGCGCTCCGACTTCGTGAACCGGGACTTCTTCGGCACCGCCACGATCATCGAGGGCATCGGCATGGACGAGGTCGCCGAGGAGACCGTGCGCCGCCACCGGGACGCCTTCGGCGATGCGCCGGTCTATCGCACCGCACTCGACGTGGGCGGCGAATATGCCTACCGCCTGCGCGGCGAGGCCCATGCCTGGAACCCGGACACGGTCGCAACCCTGCAGCACGCGGTGCGCCTCAACGCCCAGGAGCGCTACCGCGAATATGCCCGGCTCGTGAACGACCAGGAGAACGAGCTCAAGACCATCCGCGGCATGTTCCGCATCAAACTCGCCGAGGAAGCCGGCCGCGCGCCGGTCGCCCTGGACGAGGTGGAGCCGGCGAACGAGATCGTGAAGCGGTTCTCGACCGGCGCCATGTCCTTCGGCTCGATCTCCCGCGAGGCGCACGAGACCCTGGCGCTCGCCATGAACGCCATCGGCGGCAAGTCGAACACCGGCGAGGGCGGCGAGGAGCCGGACCGGTTCCGGCCGCTCCCCGACGGACGTTCCAAGCGTTCCGCCATCAAGCAGGTCGCTTCCGGCCGCTTCGGCGTGACGACGGAGTACCTCGTCAACGCGGACATGATGCAGATCAAGGTCGCGCAGGGCGCCAAGCCCGGCGAGGGCGGCCAGCTGCCCGGTCACAAGGTCGATGCGAAGATCGCGCGCGTGCGCCACTCGACTCCCGGCGTCGGCCTGATCTCGCCGCCGCCGCACCACGACATCTACTCCATCGAGGATCTGGCCCAGCTCATCTTCGACCTCAAGAACGTGAACCCGGCGGCCGACGTGTCGGTGAAGCTCGTCTCCGAGGTCGGCGTCGGCACCGTCGCGGCGGGCGTCGCCAAGGCGCGGGCGGACCACATCACGATCTCCGGCTTCGAGGGCGGCACGGGCGCTTCGCCGCTCACGTCCCTCAAGCATGCGGGCTCGCCCTGGGAGCTCGGCCTCGCCGAGACCCAGCAGACCCTGGTGCTCAACCGCCTGCGCGGCCGCGTGGCTCTTCAGGCGGACGGTGGCCTGCGCACCGGCCGCGACGTGGTGATCGCGGCGCTGCTCGGCGCCGACGAGTTCGGCTTCTCAACCGCTCCGCTGATCGCGGCCGGCTGCATCATGATGCGCAAGTGCCACCTGAACACCTGCCCGGTCGGCGTCGCGACCCAGGACCCGGTGCTGCGCAAGCGCTTCAAGGGACTCCCTGAGCACGTCATCAACTACTTCTTCTTCGTCGCCGAGGAAGTGCGCGAGATGATGGCCCTGATGGGCTTCCGGACCATCGACGAGATGATCGGCCAGTCCCAGCTCCTCGACAAGAACGAGGCCATCGACCACTGGAAGGCCAAGGGACTCGACTTCACCAAGCTGTTCCACAAGCCGGAGGTCGGTCCGGACGTGCCGGTCCGCCACGTGGAGCGCCAGGTCCATCCCATCGCGGACGTGCTCGACCACACCCTGATCGCCCAGGCCGGACCAGCCCTGGAGCAGGGCGAGCCGGTCACGATCGAGGCCGGGGTGCGCAGCGCCGACCGCACGGTGGGCGCGATGCTCTCCGGCGAGGTCGCCAAGCGCTACGGCCACGAGGGCCTGCCCGACGACACCATCACGGTGAACCTGAAGGGCACCGCCGGCCAGAGCTTCGGCGCATGGCTCGCCGCGGGCGTGACGCTCACCCTCGAGGGCGAGGCCAACGACTATGTCGGCAAGGGCCTGTCGGGCGGCAAGCTCATCATCAGGCCGTCGGCGGATTCCCGGGCCGTTCCGGAGCATTCCATCGTCGTCGGCAACACGGTGATGTACGGCGCCATCGCGGGCGAGGCCTATTTCCGCGGCGTCGCGGGCGAGCGCTTCGCCGTACGCAATTCCGGCGCCATCGCGGTCGTCGAGGGCACGGGCGACCACGGCTGCGAATACATGACCGGCGGCCTCGTGGTCGTGCTCGGCCAGACCGGCCGCAACTTCGCGGCCGGCATGTCGGGCGGCATCGCCTACGTGCTCGACGAGGACGGCACCTTCGCCAAGCGCTGCAACCTGTCCATGGTCGATCTGGAGCCCGTCGAGGAGGAGGAGGACCTGATGCGCCGCCTCCACCACCATGGCGGCGATTTGGAGACCAAGGGCCGCATCGACATCCTGGCCAACATGTCCGGTCCCGATGAAGAGCGCCTGATGCAGCTCATCACCAACCACCACACTTATACGGGTTCCACGCGCGCCAAGGAGATCCTCGACAACTGGGCGGCCTACAGGACGAAGTTCGTGAAGGTCATGCCGGTCGAATATCGCCGGGCGCTCCAGGAAATGGACCGCCTGAGAACCCTGCAGGCGGCAGAGTAAGGACAAAGGGGCAGATCCATGGGCAAGGTCACAGGCTTTCTCGAATACGACCGCCAGGAGCAGAAGTATCAGCTCGCGGGCGAACGCGTTCGCCACTTCCGCGAGTTCACGCTGCCGCTCGACGACAACGACCTGAAGAAGCAGGCGGGGCGCTGCATGGATTGCGGCATCCCCTTCTGCCACGGGCCGACCGGCTGTCCGGTGCACAACCAGATTCCGGACTGGAACGATCTGGTCTGGCAGGGCGATTGGGAGGAGGCGGCGCGCAACCTGCACTCCACCAACAATTTCCCGGAATTCACCGGCCGCATCTGCCCGGCTCCGTGCGAGGAGGCGTGCACGCTCAACCTCGAGAACCAGCCGGTCACCATCAAGACCATCGAGCAGGCGATTGCCGACAAGGCCTGGGAGATGGGCTTCGTCAAGCCGGAACCGGCCTCGGTGACCACGGGCAAGCGCGTCGCCATCATCGGGGCGGGCCCCGCCGGCATGGCGGCGGCCCAGCAGCTCGCCCGCGTAGGCCACGAGGTGCACGTGTTCGAGCGCCAGGCCAAGCCCGGCGGGCTGCTGCGCTACGGCATCCCGGACTTCAAGATGGAGAAGTACCACATCGACCGCCGCGTGAAGCAGATGGAGGCCGAGGGCGTCACCTTCCATTGCGGGGTCAACGTGGGCGTGACCAAGTCCTTCGCGTCCCTGCACAACGAGTTCGACGCCGTGCTCTTCGCCGGCGGCGCGGAGGACCCGCGCAATCCGAACCTGCCGGGCCAGGATCTGGCCGGCGTGCATTACGCGATGCCCTATCTGACCCAGTCCAACAAGCGCGTCGGCAGCGAAGAGGTGACGGACGAGCCGATCCTGGCCGGGGGCAAGCATGTGGTCGTGATCGGCGGCGGCGACACCGCATCGGACTGCGTCGGCACCGCCTTCCGCCAGGGCGCCCTCTCGGTCACCCAGCTCGACATCCGGCCCAAGCCGCCGGAGCAGGAGGACAAGCTCACCGTGTGGCCGTACTGGCCGACCAAGATGCGCACGTCGTCGAGCCAGGCCGAGGGTGCGGAGCGCGAGTTCCAGGCCGCGACCCTGGGCATCGAGGGCAAGAAGGGCCGCGTCGTGGGCGTGCAATGCGCCCGGGTCGACGAGAGGCGCCAGCCCATCCCCGGCACCGAATTCATGCTCAAGGCCGATCTCGTCTTCCTCGCCATCGGGTTCGCCGGTTCGGTGAAGGAAGGGCTGCTCGAGCAGTCGGGCGTCGCCATGGACCGGCGCGGCAACGTGGTCGCCAACGACAGGGACTACCGGGCTTCGAGCGAGAAGGTCTTCGCGGCGGGCGACATGCGTCGCGGCCAGTCCCTCGTGGTCTGGGCCATCCGCGAAGGCCGGCAGGCGGCCCGGTCCATCGACACCTACCTGATGGGCTCGAGCACGCTGCCGGTCTGACCGGCGCCGCCCTGCCCTACTGGGACTGGGACGCCGGCCAGCGGAAGTCGTCCGCCCGTCCCGGCCTCGCGCTCGGCGCGATTCCGGCCCGGTAGGCGCGCTGCACCGGATAGGCATGGTCGCCGCTCAGCTTCGGCGTACCGGATACGAGCGCGCCTCCGGGCGCGACCTCGGGCCGGGTCAGCGGAAGCACGGGCCCGACCAGCGGCTTCGACGGCAACGAGGCCGGAGTCGCCGGGTCGGGCGGCGCCGGAAGCGCGGCCTCGATGGATGCCTGATCGACGGCGCCGTTCGCCGGCGGAGGCTGGGCTGCTACGGCGGGCGGGCCGTTCGCGATGATGCGCTTGATGTCCGTCCCGGCGAAATGGGCGAGCTTGCGGGCGCCCGCCTTGGTGAACAGGACGCCGTCGTTCGTCCGCAGCCTCGCAGGCTCCCCATCCACGTCCGGTCCCGTCGCGGTGTAGCGGTTGTCCTCGTCCACGAATCCGGGCCAGACGTCCACATAGGCGGATCCGTGGCGCTGCACGCTCTCCCGGTAGATCTCGTTCATGGCGAGCAGGTCTTCCGTGAGCTTGCTGTTCTTCATGGGCGGAAGGCCGATCCAGACCACGGGAACGGCGCGCTCCTGGAGCGTGCGCAGGACGCCGTCGACCCGCTGCCGGTAGGCGTCCTTCCACCGTTCGGAGAGAAGTTCGAGGTTCTGCTCCCCGTTCCTGATGGCCTGCCGGTCGTTGGCCCCGAACATCACCACGGCCACGGTCGCCTTCTGGCCTCCGTCGAGGGTTTCCCTGATGAAGGCCGGCCAGTCGTCGGCCTCGCCCCGGGCAAGGCCGCCCTCCGCCTTGACCTTGCGGACGACCGCGACGTCCGGATCATCGGAGAACATGTCGTCGAGGCCCTGGCCGGCGAAGTCGGCCAGCACGTCCCCGAACACGACCACGTGGACGGTCGGGTTCGTCTTGGGCTTTTCCTGCTTGGCCGTGGCCACCGGCGGCGGAGCCCGCTTGCGCGGCTTGGCGACCGGCTTGCGGGACGGCGGCGGCGGCTCCTCCGGCGCGCCGAAGAACCGGCGGATGCTGAAGCCCTGCTGCGGCTGCGCCGGCTGGACCAGCTTTCCGGGATAGTAGCCAGGCGGATAGGCCTGGGGATTGCGATACCCCTGCGGCTGCGAATAGCCATATTGCGGCCGCTGCTGATAGTAGCCCGGCTGCGCCAGCACGGGGGCGCCGCCGCCTGCCACGAACAGCAAGGCCAACAAGAGCGAGCGTAGGATCAGCGTCAAGCGCATGGGAAACTCCACTTCGTCCCGACTGGCCCTACAATAGAGTTGTGCCGGAATTTAGTCAGCGGGCTGAACGCAATTCTCGCAGCACCGCAAAATCGGCATAGCCGTCCGGGATCAAGCCGCGCCTGAGCTGGAAGTTCCTCACCGCCTCGCGGGTCTTGGAGCCGAACTTCCCGTCCGCCTCGCCGTCGTAGAACCCGAGCCCCGCCAGCCGCTTCTGCAGCTCCTGCCGCTGGTCCTTGTCCAGCATGGGCTCGTTCTTGGGCCAGGAACCCTGAATCGGCCTCCCGCCCATGAGGCGGTCGCCGAGATAGGCCACGCCCATGGCATAGGCGTCCGACGAGTTGTAGGCCTTGATCACGTTGTAGTTGTCCGTGACCAGGAAGGCCGGTCCGCCGGCGCCGCCCGGCAGGTACAGGGTCGCCTCTCCCGAGCGGGGCATGGGTTTGCCGTCCATGCGGCGCAGCCCCAGGCCCTGCCAGCTGGCGAAGCCCTGCCGCAGGTTGCGGAAGTCGAACCCTTGCGGGATCTTGACCTCGAAGCCCCAGGGAAGCCCGGGCTGCCAGCCGTGCTGGCGCAGGTAATTGGCCGTCGAGGCCAGCGCGTCCGGCACCGAGGTCCAGATGTCGCGCACCCCGTCCCGGTTGCCGTCGACCGCGTGCTTCATGTAGCTCGACGGCATGAACTGCGTGTGCCCCATGGCGCCGGCCCAGGACCCGAGCATCTTGTCGCGGCTCACATGCTCCTGCTCCAGGATCTGCAGCGCCGTCAGCAGCTCTTCCTGGAAGAATTCGCCCCGATAGCCCGTATGGGCCAGGGTCGCCAGCGCCCGGACCGCATAGATCGAGCCGGTGAAGCTGCCGAAATTCGTCTCCATGCCCCAGACCCCGAGCACGATGGAGCGGGGAACGCCGTAGGTGCGCTCCACCGCCGCCAGGGTCTTGGACCATTCGGCCGCCATCTTCCGGCCCCGGTCGAGCCTCTGGGCCGAGATGGCGCCGTTGATGTAATCCCAGATCGGCCGGACGAATTCGGACTGCTTCTTCGTGAGGGCGATGATCTTCGGGTCAGGAGTGACCCCGCGGAACGCCTCCTCGAAGGTTCCGCGCGAGACCCCCCTCGCCTTGGCCGCCGGCCAGAGGCTCTGGACGAAGCTTTGGAAGTCGGCCTGGGAGGTCCCCTGGGCCTGAGCGGGCGAAGTGCCGGCACCCAGACCAAGATTGAGGCTCAGACCAAGAATGAGGGCGCTGCAGAGGCTGCGCGCCAATCGAATCGGCTGCTGCATATGGGTCGCTCATGGACAGGACAGGGTTTTCGTCCTGCCATGCGACATTAAGAGGGTTAACAGGCCGTTGATAGAGGGGGTCTATGCGGCTTTCCGTTCCGCCAGGGACCGCTCCCAGCGCAGGGCCTGATCCACGATTTCCTCGAGATCGTCGTGCTGCGGCTCCCAGCCGAGGCTGCGGATCCGGCTCACCTTGGCCACGAGGGCCGCGGGATCGCCCGGGCGGCGCGGGCTGTAGCGGACCTCGAAATCGCTTCCTGAGACCTTCTTGACCACGTTGATCACGTCGAGGACGGAGGCGCCGTGGCCGTAGCCGCAATTCATGGTGATGCAGTCGCCGCCGTGGCGGATATGACGCAGGGCCGCCAGATGGGCGCGGGCGAGATCGGTGACCTGGATGTAGTCCCGCACGCAGGTGCCGTCCTTCGTGTCGTAATCCGTCCCGAACACCTCGAGATGGGGGCGCTGGCCCAGGGCCGCCTGAGCCGCCACCTTGATCAGGTGCGTGGCCTGGGGCGTGGACTGGCCCGAGCGGCCCTTCGGGTCGGCGCCGGCCACGTTGAAGTAGCGCAGGACCGCATAGCGCAGGCCATGGGCCCGGGAAGCATCCTCCAGCATCCATTCGGTCATCAGCTTCGTGCGCCCGTAGGGATTGATGGGGGAGACGGGCACGTCCTCCGACAGAAGCTCGGCCTCCGCGTTGCCGTAGACGGCGGCCGTGGAGGAGAAGATGAAGTTCTTCACACCGGTCGTGACCGCGGCCTCGATCAGGGCCCGGGATTTGACGGTATTGTTCAGGTAGTAGGTCAGCGGATCCGCAACCGATTCCGGCACGACGATCTTGGCCGCGAAATGAAGGATGCTCTCGATCCCGTGCTCGTCGACGATGCGGGAGACGAGAGCCTGATCGCCCACATCCCCTACGACCAGGGTCGCCTCGGGCGGGACCGACCAGCGGAACCCGGTGGACAGATCGTCGAGGACGACCACCTTCTCGCCGGCATCGAGGAGTTCGAGAACCATATGGCTGCCGATATAGCCAGCCCCACCCGTCACCAGTACCGCCATTTCCCATGTCCTCCTGAACCGCCGCTTCCGAGCAGCTAACCACAACGCTTCAGCTTCAATTCAGGTCCATACCCGCTAGGTTGAGACTGATGCAATGCAACAAGGCCGGCCTTCGAGCGTTATAGAGATCGAACCTTGACAGTTTCTGCATCCCCACCTTCCTTCAGTATCCAAAGTTCCTGCTCACCATGGCTCCCTCAATGAAGCGCATCCGCAAAGCAGTCCTTCCTGTCGCCGGTCTCGGGACCCGGTTTCTTCCGGCCACCAAGGCCGTTCCCAAGGAGATGCTCTGCGTCGTCGACCGTCCCGTGGTCCAGCATGTGGTGGACGAGGCCCGTGCCGCCGGAATCGAGCATTTCATCTTCGTCACCGGCCGCAACAAGGCGGTGATCGAGGACCATTTCGACATCGCCTACGAATTGAACCGCACCCTGGCGGAGCGGAACAAGACGAAGGAGCTCGAATCCCTGATGAGGGACCAGCCGCAGGCGGGCCAGACCAGCTTCACCCGCCAGCAGGAGCCCCTCGGGCTCGGCCACGCGGTCTGGTGCGCCCGGGATCTCGTGGGCGACGAGCCCTTCGCGGTTCTCCTCCCCGACATGCTGAGCCGGGGCTCCATGGAACAGATGATCGCCGCCTACGACAGGCATGGCGGCAACGTCATCGCGGTCGAGGAGGTCCCCGAGGACCAGACCCATCAATACGGCATCGTGTCCGTGGGCGAGGAATTCGGCCAGACCTTCGAGATCACCGGCATGGTGGAAAAGCCCCCGAAGGGCACCGCGCCCTCCAACTACATCATCTCCGGCCGCTACATCCTCCAGCCCGAGATCTTCGATCTTTTGTCCAACCAGCAGCGCGGCGCCGGCAACGAGATCCAGCTCACGGATTCCATGATCCGCCTGATGAAGGACCAGAAATTCTACGGCATGAAGTACCAGGGCCGCACCTACGACACCGGCTCGAAGGTGGGCTTCCTGATGGCGAACGTGGCCTATGCCCTGGAGCGCGAGGACCTCGGCCCCGCCTTCCGCCAGGAGCTCGAGGCGTTCCTGCGACAGAAGTAAGCCGGTTTTCCGGGTTCCGCGTGGCCGCCGCTCTGTGCTAGAGGGCGGCCATGGCACTTGCACAACCGACGAACCCCTCCCCCGACCAGGCCGTCTCATCGGCCCTGCGGACCCTCGCCACCGAGCGGGACGGGCTGACCATCCTGATGGCCGCCATCGGCGACGGCCTCGGGCCCGTCTTCACGGCCGCCGTCGACCGGATCGCCGCGGCCCCGGGCCGGATCATCGTCTCCGGAATGGGCAAGTCGGGCCATGTGGCCCGCAAGATCGCGGCCACCCTCGCCTCCACCGGCACCCCCTCGCACTATGTCCATCCGGCCGAAGCCAGCCACGGGGACCTCGGCATGGTCCAGCCGGACGACGTGATCATCGCCCTGTCCTGGTCGGGCGAGACCGCGGAGCTCGCCGACCTCATCGGCTATGCCAAGCGCTTCCGGGTGCCCCTCATCGCCCTGACGTCGAACGCCGATTCGACCCTGGGCCATGCGGCCGACCTGTGCCTGACCCTGCCCAAGGCGAAGGAGGCCTGCCCCAACGGGCTGGCGCCCACCACCTCCACCACCATGCAGCTGGCCCTGGGCGACGCCCTTGCCATCGCGCTTCTGGAGAAGCGGGGCTTCACGGCGGAGCATTTCCGGGTCTTCCATCCGGGCGGCAAGCTCGGGGCGCGGCTCAAGCTCGTCCGCGACATCATGCACAAGAACGAGCGCCTGCCGATCGTCGGGATCGACGCGCGCATGGACGAGGCCATCGACGAGATCGGCCGGAAAGGCTTCGGCTCGGTGATCGTCGTCAATGCCGACGGAACCCTCGCCGGCATCGTCACGGACGGCGACCTGCGCCGCAACCTGCGCCCCGACCTGCGGACGCTCCCCGTCTCCGACATCATGACCCGCACGCCGCGCACCATCGCACCGGACGAACTCGTCGCGACGGCGCTCGAAATCCAGGAAACCTCGAAGATCACCGCCCTGATCGTGGTCGAGAACCGGCGGCCCATCGGCCTCGTGCACTATCTCGACCTTCTGCGCGCCGGGGCGGCGTAAGAAACCCCGCCTCCGGAATACGAGCGGCCGCCGGAGGGTGTCTCCGGCGGCCGCTCGCGTTTCATGCCTGATTGGTGGGGTTCAGGCGGCCTTGACGCCGGCGAGGAAGCTGGCGACCTCGTGGCCGAGTTCCTCGGAGTGGCGCGCCAGTTCCTGCGCCGCTCCCAGAACCTGGGATGCGGCGGCCCCGGTCTCGCCCGCACCCTGACGCACCTCGCCGATATTGCCCGTCACCGCCTCGGTGCCGCGGGCCGCCTCCTGCACATTGCGGGAGATCTCCTGCGTCGCCGCCCCCTGCTCCTCCATCGCGGCCGCGATGGTGGTGGAGATCTGCGACATCTCCCCGATGGTCTGCGCGATCTCGTGGATCGCCGCCACCACCTCCTGGGTCGCCTGCTGGACGCTGGCGATCTGGCTGCCGATCTCGTCCGTCGCCTTCGAGGTCTGGGTCGCCAGCTCCTTGACCTCGCTCGCCACCACGGCAAAGCCCTTGCCGGCTTCGCCCGCGCGGGCCGCCTCAATGGTGGCGTTGAGCGCCAGCAGGTTGGTCTGGCCCGCAATGGTGTTGATGAGCGCGATCACGTTGCCGATCTTCTCGGCGGTCCCGGCCAGGGCCTGAACCGTGGCATTGGTGCGCTGCGCCCCCTGCACCGCCCGCTCGGCGATCTGCGACGACTGGTTCACTTGGGCGGCGATCTCGCGGATCGAGATCGACATCTCCTCGGTGGCGGCCGCCACCGTCTGCACGTTGGCTGAGGTCTGCTCGGCGGCCGAGGCCACGCTCACGGACTGGCGGGTGGTCTGGTCGGCGATGCCGGTCATGCCCTGGGCGGTCACCTCCATCTCGGTGGCGGCGGAGGCAAGCCCTTGCGTCAGGGCGGAGACATTGGCCTCGAAGCGCTTGGTGAGCTCGTCCAGGCGCTGCGCCCGGCGCATCTTGGCATCGGCTTCGAGCGCCGCCGCCTCGTCGGCCTCGCGCTTGGCGATCATCGCCTCCTTGAACACCTGGACCGCATCCGCAATGGTGCCGATCTCGTTGCGCTCGCCGCGGTGCGGCACAGCCGTGCTCAGATCCCCCGCCGCCAGAGCCCGCATCGGCGCCACAACCGACGAGATCCCGCTCGACACGGAGCGCACGATCAGGAATGCAAGGGCGACGGTGAGCGCCAGGCCCGCGGCAAGAACGCCGATCGTCAGGTTCCAGGTCGAGGAATAGACATTGGCTGCGTTCTGCCGGGCTTCATCGGCCTCGCTGCTGTTCCACTTCACGAGCCTGGTCAGAACCTCGTCGATCTGCTGGGCCAGCGGGACAGCCTTCCCGGAGATGAGCTCGCGCGCCGCGACGGTCTCGCCGTTGCTGGAAAGGGCGAGGATCGCCTTGGCTTCCTTCACGTAGGCCTGCCACAAGGCGTCGAACTGCTCGACCTGCTTCCGGTCCTCGTCCTGAACGACGGTTTTGGAGTAGGCGCGTTCTGCCTCCGCAATCGTCTTGAGGCCTTCATCGATCTGCCCCTCGATCGCCGTCGCCTCGTCGGCCGAGGCGATCACGTGCCTGAGGATGAGCGTGCGGAATTTCGTCACCTCGTTGTTGAGGGCACCGATTTCCCGCACGGCCACGAGCCAGTTGTCGGCGATCTCGTGCGTCTGCTTGTTGATCTGGTGGAGCCCGCGCAGGCCGAGGCCGCCGAGCCCTGCAAGAAGCAGGGCCAGGAACGCGAAGGCGCCGATGAGTTTGGTTCGAATCGAGAGATTCCGGAGAAATTTCATGTTTTACGCCCACCCATATGAGATGCCTTGTACCGCGAAAGACGGCGCATCCCGCTGGTGGGCCGAACTAGACCAGTATTCTTAAAGGGATGTTACGCAAGGTCATCGAACCGGGACGATTTTCGAAGAACATACAAGCCCTTGCGCCGGGTCTCGCAATTTCCCGACCATGTGTTCAAGACGGCTGCAATCAGGGATCGTCCACCACGAGGGTCGTCCCCTCGATCCGGACGACGCGCACCCTTGCGCCCGCGAACCGGTCAGCGCCGGTAACGCGCCAGGAACTGTCGCCGACCCTGATGCGCCCCTCCCCGCCCTTGATCGGCGTCTCCAGCGTAAAGACCTGCCCCACGAGGGACTGCCCCCGCTGGTTGAGCCGGTCCGCCTGCGTGTCGGGCTGAGTGCCGGGACGCATGATCATCCGCCCCAGGATGGCGGCCGCCAGGGACAGGGCCGCAAAGACCAGCGCGCAAGCCTGCCAGGAGAGGGACAGGGCGGCATCGAGCAGCCCGGTCAGGATGGCTGCAAGGCCGAGCCAGATAAAGAAGCTGGCCGGCAGCAGGAGCTCGAGGCCGATCAGGACGAGCCCGAGAATGATCCAGATCCAGGCTCCGAGCCCGGCGACGGCATCCGCGATCATGGGCGCTCCGACGGGCCGGCGACGCTCGGGACGCTACGCGGTTGTTTCGGGGAGGCCGCTCCCTCGCCGAAGACCGATCTGGTGAGCTCCGCAATGCCTCCGAGCGTTCCGGCAAGGCCTGCGGCCTCTATGGGAACGATCACCACCTTCTGGTTCGGCGCCGAGGCCAGGGCGCGGATCGCGTCGATGTATTTCTCCGCCACGATGAAGTTGGCGGCCGCCAGGTCGCCCCGGGTGATGGCCTCGCTCACCATCGCGGTCGCCCTGGCCTCGGCTTCGGCCAGACGCTCCCGAGCCTCGGCGTCCCGGAAGGCCGCCTCCTTGCGCCCCTCGGCGGACAGGATCTGGGACTGCTTCTCACCCTCGGCACGCAGGATCTCGGCCTGACGAAGCCCCTCGGCTTCCAGCACGGCGGCGCGTTTTTCGCGCTCCGCCTTCATCTGCCGCGCCATGGCACCGGCCAGATCCGCCGGCGGGACGATGTCCTTGATCTCGACCCGGGTGACCTTGGCGCCCCAGGGCGACGCGGCTGCATCGACGACGCGCAGGAGGCGCTCGTTGATCTCGTCCCGGTGGGACAGAAGCTCGTCGAGGTCCATGGAGCCGACCACCGTGCGGATATTGGTCATGGTCAGCGTGAGGAGAGCCTGATTGAGGTTCGAAACCTCGTAGGATGCGCGGGCGGCATCCAGCACCTGGAAGAACGCCACCGCGTCGATGGTGACGCCCGCATTGTCGCGGGTGAAGGCCTCCTGGCTCGGAACGTCGAGCACCTGCTCCATGACGTTCACCTTTTTGCCGATCTGCTCGACATAGGGAAGGATCAGGCCGAGACCGGGACCGAGGGTTCGCGAGTAGCGCCCGAACCGCTCGACCGTATAGGCATAGCCCTGCGGCACGGTCCTCACACCCATGGCGACCGTCACGATCACCACGATCACGAAGGCCACCACGAAAAGATCGAAACCAAACGGCATGAGGCCTCCGGGCAACGCCACCCTGTTGCGCGAAGCCCAGATTTATCCGAAAGCCGCGGCGACGCCTAGGGCTAGAGCCAGCCCTGCAGCTCCCGCTCCACAACGTGTCGGATCACCCGCATCCCGTCCTCGCTGTCGTTGAGGCAGGGCAGATAGGCGAATTCCTCACCGCCGTGATGCATGAAGATCTCGCGGTTCTCGCCGTCGAGCTCCTCCAGGGTTTCCAGGCAGTCGGCCGAGAAGCCGGGGGCCACGATGGCCATGCGCTTCACGCCGCTCTCGGCCAGCGCCTGCACGGTCTTGTCGGTGTAGGGCTGCAGCCATTCGGCCGTGCCGAAGCGGGACTGGAAGCTCATGCGGAACTTGTCCGCCGGCCAGCCGAAAGCCTCGCGCATCAGGCGCCAGGTCTTCACGCAGTGGCAGTGGTAGGGGTCGCCCTTGAGCAGGTACTCCTTCGGCACGCCGTGGAAGGAGACCAGGATCACCTCCGGCTCGAAGGGCAGCTTCGCCAGATCCCGCTTCATCGAGGAGACCACCGCGTCGATATAGACCGGGTCGTCGTAGTAGGGCGGCGAGACGCGGATGGTCGGCTGCCAGCGCATCTCCATCAGGGCCCGGAAGGCCTGATCGCAGGCGGTCGCCGAGGTGGCGGCCGAGTATTGCGGGTAGAGCGGCACGAGGAGAATGCGGTCGCAGCCCTGGTCGAGCAGGGCCTGAATGCGCTCGCGCACCTCCGGCTTGCCGTAGCGCATGGCCCAGTCGACCGTGATCTTGTCGCCGGCGATGCCCTTGAGATGCTCCGCGAGCTGCTCGGCTTGGCCTCGGGTGATCGTCTTGAGGGGGCCTTCGTTGCGCTCGTTGTTCCAGATCGACGCGTAGTCGCGGCCCTTGGGGCCGGGGCGCTTCGTCAGGATGATCAGGTTCAGGATCGGCCACCACAGGAGGCGCGGGGTTTCGATGACGCGCCGGTCCGAGAGGAACTCCTTCAGGTAGCGCCGCATGGGCCAGTAGCTGGTCCCCTCGGGCGTCCCGAGATTGAGAAGCAGCACGCCGACCCGCCCCGTTTTGACGGTGGGATGATCCACCGGGCGCACGCCCTGCCGGAGATCGGCCAGCTTCACTGTTTCGTTCATCGGACACCCCTTGGCCGGGCCGGACACCCGGCGGCGCTCATTGCAGGATTTCTAGATAATCGTTTCGCTTGTTTCCGCCAACGTGATGGCGTGTCACGGCAATGGGAAATCTTCGGGCGTCACGCGGCCGGATCGAGAAGGGTCGCTTCCTTGAGGATGGTGTCGATGGACACCCGCAGCCCGGCCTGCTCGAATTCCATATCGACCTTGGCATTGAGCTGCGTCGTGAGCACCCGGTGCAGCAGACGCGAGCCGAAACCCTGGCGCTTCGGCGGCTGGACGGGAGGACCGCCGCTCTCGGTCCAGCAGAGCTTCAACCGCACGCCCTCCGCCTGCGGCTCCGACGTCCAGCGCACCGTGACGCGCCCGGAACTCACTGACAGGGCGCCGTATTTCGCGGCGTTCGTGGTCAGTTCGTGAATCGCCATGCCGATGGGCACGGCCGCCTCGGACGGCAGCTCGACGGCAGGCCCCTCCAGGACGATGCGTTCGCCCGAATCGTGCCGGTAGGGGCTGAGCTCCTTTTCAAGGATCTCCCGCAGGGACGCGGTCTGCCACACCGCCTCGGTGAGGAGGGAATGGGTGTTGGCGAGGGAAATGATGCGGCCGACGAAGGCCTCGTAGAACTCGTCGATGTTGGAGGTCGAGCGGGCGGTGGCGCCGACCACGGCCTGAACGGTCGCGAGGGTGTTCTTCACCCGGTGATGCAGTTCGCGGATGAGAAGGGATTGCTGCGTCTGGGCCTGCTTGCGCTCCTCGATCTCATGCTGCGCCGCCTGGTACAGGCGGCCGTTGTCGATGGCGATGGCGGCCTGGGCCGCAAGGCCCACCATGAGACGCTCGGCGCGCTCCGTGAAGACGCCCGGCTTCTCGTGCCCGAAGAAGAGGCCGCCATAGACCTCGCCCGTGCGCGAGACCACCGGAATGGCGAGGTAGCTCCTGACCGGCAGATGCCCCTCGGGCATTCCCTTGTGAGGTTCGTTCTGGCCGTAGCGGGGATCCGTCGTGATGTCGTCGGACCGCACGATGCCGGACCCTTCGAAGGTGGGCCCGAAGACCTTGGTGTTGCGCGGCATGGGAAACTGCGAGAACTTCTCGCGCGGCGCGCCGGAGAGGGCGTAGAGCGTATATCGGTCGTTGCCCGGATCGACCACGTTGTAGAACAGCGCCCCGAACTGGGCGCCGGTCAGCACCACGCCCGCATCCGTGATGCTCTGCACCACGCGGTCGAGGTCGAGCTCGGCCGACAGGGCCGCACCGGTCCGGTTGAGGATTTCGAGCGCGTTGGTCTCCGACTGGAGGTCCCGGGTCCGCTCCGCCACCTCCTTTTCCAGAAAGGCGGCGCTCGCCGCCTGCTCCCGGAACTGCTGCGAGGCAAGGGCCGTCAGCGCCAGAAGCGCCAGGAGGGCGATCAGCGCGAAGGCGCCGTAAAGGCGCGTCTGCGCGATCCAGGGCGCCCAGTAGGCGTCCTGTGGAATGCTGACCCGGATGTAGAGCGGAAGATCCCCGACCCGGTGATAGGAGCCGATGCGCTCCCTCCCCTCGCTGAGGAAGGTGTAGGTGCCCGCACGGCTGTTGCGGACGAGCGCGTTCTCGAATGCCTCCCTGTCGCTGGCGACGAATGCCAGATCCTTAGGGGCCGGGAACTGGGCGAGAACCTTCGAATCGTCGCCGCGCAGCAGGGTGATCCGGCTTCCCTTCGGCAGGCGCAGAGTTCCCCAGTAATTGCTGAAATAGGACAGGGACACCGTCACCGACACGATGCCGCGGAAGGAGCCCGCCGGGTATTGCAGGCGGCGGCTGACCATGAAGGTCGGCTCCTTCGTGACCCGCCCGATGATCGGCTCGCCCACGAACAGTCCCTTGTCCGTGGCGTACTGGGCGTAGAACGCATCCCGGTCCGCCACGTTGGATTCCGGCGTCGGGAACTGCGCCGACGTCATCCGCAACCGTCCGGTCGCGTCGTTCAGCCAGATGTTGTCGATGTAGGGGAGCGCTTCCTTGATCGCCCGGATCTGCTCCCACAGCCTCCGCGAAGGCTCGATGGTGTACCAGCTCTCGTCCTCGACCAGGGCTGCCGTCTGCTTGAGGGTCAGATCGGTGACTTCGAAGAGGCGCGCGGCGTGGTCCGCCAGGAAGAAGGCGTTGCTCCTCGTATCCTCCTCATGGCGCTGCAGCAGGCGGCTGCGCTGCTCCCAGGCGATGTAGCCGAAGGTGAGGAAGATGAATGCGACGCCGAACAGGCCCAGGATGACGGAAAACCGGCCGCGCGAAGCCGACCGGCGCTGCCGCTTCTTCACGAAATCTGAGGGAACCGGACGCGTTGTGGCCTGCAAAGGGAGGTCGCTCTGGGTTCTCGGAGCCATGCCGCCCGATCAGGGACGGCAGAGATTATCCATGAATGTATGAAGCCGGGATCGGGAGAGGCTTTGGGCGAGCCGGACCCGGTCCGGGGCATATCCTTTCCGGGTTTCGAACTCGATGCGCCCCAGAGTCACATTGGACCAAAGGTGCGCCGCGAGGCGCCGGGGCTCAGGGCGAGCCCTGGCAGGCATGACGGTGGCTCAGCGCAGGACGACGCGTCCCTCGACCTTGGGCGCCACCTTTCCGGCCTTCGCGACGTAATCGATCACCTGGCTCGCCATGAGCTGGCTGGCCGAGGCGTCGATCAGCGGCTTGGCTTCGGCGAACGCCTTGTAGCCGTCGCCGCCGCGGGCCATGAAGTCGTTGGTGGCGAGTTTGTAGGTCTTGGCCGGGTCGAGAGGCTGACCATTGACCTTGACCGACTTCACGCGGCTGCCGACGGGCTCCTTCGGATCGACCTCGGCGGTGAGCCCGGAGACCTGCGGGAAGCGGCCGCCCAGCTCGCGCACCTGGCTGACGCCGTTCTCCAGCGCCGCCTTGAGCTGCTCGCCCGTCACCTCCAGGAGCACGGTCGTGTTGCCGAAGGGCATTTCGGAGAGCAGGTCGCGGCGGGTGAGCTTCTGGCCGGCCTGATACTGCTTGTCCGCGCGCAGGCCGCCGCCATTGGTGATGGCCACGTCGGCGCCGACGGCCGCCCTCATGGCATCGGCGACGAGATTGCCGATGGCGGCCTCGCCGCCGCGAACCGTCGCCCGGCGGCTGTCGAGCGGGGTTTCGGTCACCCCGATCTCCACATCGAGCTCCTTGGAGAGCTTGTCCTCGTAGCCCTTCACCACCGCCTCGATCTCCGGATCCGGCTTGACGGTCGCGGTGTCGACGATGCGGAAGTTGGGCGACCAGGAGACGGTGGTCTTGCCGTCCTTCTCGGCCTTCTTCACCGAGAGTTCGGTGACGACGACGAAATTGGCCTGGGACTCGGCCTCCGTGAGAGCCACCTTGCCGTCGTAGAAGGCGAGGAGGTGCTCGTCGTGACCACCGATGATCACGTCCACGCCGGCCGAGCGGGCGATGATCATGTCCACTTCGAGAGGCGTGTGGGCGATGGCGACGACGATGTCGGCGCCCTTCTCGCGCAGCTCCTTGGCCTTAGCCCGGGCCGTGTCGATGGTGGAGCGGAACTTGATGTCGCCGGGGCTGGAGGCGATGGGCGTGTCCTCGGTCGTCAGACCGAAGAAGCCGACCTTGACCCCCTGCACGTCCACGATCTTATCGGGCTTGGTGTTGTTCGGCAGGCCGTTGCCGTCGATGATGTTCGTCGCCAGAACGTCGAACTTCGCCTCGGCCATGCGGGCCCGGAAGGCGTCGGGCCCGAGATCGAATTCGTGATTGCCCGGCGTCATGGCGTCGACGCCGATCTTGTTGAGGATGTCGATGACGTGGGCGCCCTTGTCGAACCCGGACAGGAGCGAGGGCGAGATGGTGTCGCCCGCATGGAGGAAGAAGGCATTGCCCTTGGCGCGCTCCTCCTTCACCACCGTGGCCAGTCGGGCGAAGCCGCCGCGGCCCTTTTCCGGGCCCATGCGATCGATGTCGTTGGTCTGGACGAACCGGATCGTCACGGCTTCCTGCGCCAGCGCCGAGCCCGAGATCATCAGGGAGAGGCCCAGGAAGCCGGCGCGCCACAGGGCGAAGGGGCGGCTTTGCAGCATGGTCGAATATCCTCGCATCAGATTGGTTCACATCTGGAAAGGGTGAACCTAGACCATCAACGTGTCACAGAAGTAACATCCTGTCGACGCCCTCCGGCCACGGGATCGGTGCCTTGACCGCCCCTGTTTTCGGGTGGTCGCGGCGCCGCCCGAAAACCGATCCTTAGCCGCGGAAAGCATTCCGTTAGCCAGCGCATGAATTCACCGTTTTCGAAAAGGCGACCGCTCCCATGACAGGCCCCGTCACCAAGGCTCTCGAGGCCTTTCGCGCCGATGGCAGGACCGCGGCGTGGCGCCGGCTCCCCTTCTTTTCGTCCGGCGCTGCGGAGCGGGTCGCCGCCCGGGTCGACGACGCCATCGCGGGCGGAGCCGAGGTACTGCCTCCGCCCGAGGCCGTCTTCAATGCCCTGACGCTGACGCCCCTGGAGGAGGTGAAGGCGGTGATCCTGGGCCAGGACCCCTACCCTACGCCGGGCGACGCTCACGGCCTCGCCTTTTCCTATCGCGGCTCGCGGCGTCTGCCCGCCTCCCTGCGCACGATCCTGGCCGAGATGGCCGAGGATCTGGCCCAGCCCATGCCGAAGGCCGGGGATCTCACCCACTGGGCGAAGCAGGGCGTCCTCCTGCTCAACACGGCCCTGACGGTGGAAGCCGGAAAGGCGGGGGCGCATCTGAGATTCGGATGGTCGGATCTGGTCGATCAGGCGGTCACGGCCGTGTCCGACAACCAGCCGGCCGTGGCTTTCCTGCTCTGGGGAGGCCCGGCGCGCAAGCGGGCCTCTCTCATCGACGGGGACAAGCACCTCGTGATCGAGGCGGGCCACCCCTCCCCGCTCAACCGGCTGCGGGATTTCAGGGGCACGCGGCCCTTCAGCCGCGCCAATGCCTGGCTCGCGCAAAAGGGGCTGGAGCCCATCGACTGGCCGCTGGACTAGTCACGGCGGCCGTTCCGGAAGCCGCGATGCGGCTCCGGAACGACGGTGGGCAACTTACTCCGCCGCGATCGGGAGCGGCTGCTCCGGCTGACGGAAGCGGGCGAGGAGTTCCGCCTCCTCGGCCTTTGCCGTCTTCAGGTTCCGCTCCTTAATGTGGCCGAAGCCGCGGATCTTCTGCGGGATGTTGGCGAGGCCGACGGCGGTCGCGTGGTTCTCCGGGGTCAGCTTGCCCAGGATCTCCTGGATCAGGGCCTCGAAGTCGCGGATCAGCTGGCGCTCGGTCCGCCGCTCGTGGGTGTAGCCGAACACGTCGAGCGGCGTGCCGCGCAGGACCTTCAGCGGCGCGAGCGCCCGGAAGGCCTTCATCATCCACGGACCGAAGCTCATCTTGCGCGGAACGCCGGTGACCGGGTCCTTGCGGGCGAAGAGCGGCGGCGCGAGGTGGAATTCGTAAGTGAGGTTCTCACCCTCGAACGCGGAGGCGACCTGACGCTCGAAATGGCCGTCCGTGTAGAGGCGCGCCACCTCGTACTCGTCCTTGTAGGACATGAGCTTGAACAGCGAACGGGCCACCGCCTCGGTCAGCGCGGTGGCGTTCGGAACGACCTTCGCCTCGACCGCACGCACCTTCTCGACGAAGTTGCGGTAGCGCCGGGCATAGGCCTTGCTCTGGTAGCCTTCGAGGAAGGCGGTGCGGCGGTCGATCACCTCGTCCAGGGTCTGGGAGAGCGTGAACTCGTCGCCCGGCGCCTTCAGCTCGTTCATGAGCCTTGCCACCACCTCGGGCTCGGCGGCGGCGCGCCGGCCCCAGTTGAAGGCGGAGAGGTTCATCTTCACCGCCTCGCCGTTCAGCTCGATGGCCTTTTCGATGGCCGCCGCCGTCAGCGGCACATGGCCGGTCTGATAGGCGTAGCCGAGCGTGAACATATTGGCCGCGATGGCATTGCCGAGAAGCGCCGTGGCAATCGCCGTCGCATCGACGAAGGCGACGCCCTCGGGCCCCGCTGCGGAGGTGATCGCGCGCCGCAGACGCTCGGTGGGCAGCGAGAAATCGGCGTTGCGGGTGAACTCGCCCGGCATCACCTCGGCCGTGTTCACCACGAGGGCCGTCTGCCCCTTCTTCACCGAGGCCAGAACCTTCTTGGTGCCGGTCACGACGAAATCGCAGCCGAGCACGAGATGGGCCGCCTCCGCGGTGACGCGGATGGAATGGATGTCGTCCTGCGAGTTGGCGAGGCGCACGTGGCTGTAGACCGCGCCGCCCTTCTGGGCGAGGCCCGCCATGTCGATCATGCCGAGGCCCTTGCCCTCGAGATGGGCGGCCATGCCGAGAATCGCCCCGATGGTCACGACGCCCGTTCCGCCTACGCCCGTGACGATCACGTTGAAGGTGCGGTCGATGGCCGGGATCACCGGATCGGGCAGCGGCTTGAACGACATGCCGTCGGTCGAGACCGTCTCGGGAACGGCCTTCTTGATCTTGGCGCCGTGCACCGTCACGAAGGACGGGCAGAAGCCCTTCACGCAGGAGAAGTCCTTGTTGCAGTTCGACTGGTCGATCTGCCGCTTGCGGCCGAACTCGGTCTGGACCGGCTGCACCGCGACGCAGTTCGACTGCACTGAGCAATCGCCGCAGGCCTCGCAGACGAGATCGTTGATGATGACGCGCTTGTCCGGATCCGGGAATTCGCCGCGCTTGCGGCGGCGGCGCTTCTCGGAGGCGCAGGTCTGGTCGTAGATCATGACCGTGACGCCGGGGATCTCGGCGAGCTCGCGCTGCACCGCGTCCAGGTCGTCGCGATGGTGGATCGTCATGCCGGACGGCCAGCGGATCGACTTCGGATACTTGTCCGGCTCGTCGGTGACGAGGGCGATGCGCTCCACGCCCTCCTCCCGCACCTGCCGGGCGATCATGTCGACCGTGAGGCCGCCCTCGTGCTTCTGACCGCCGGTCATGGCGACGGCGTCGTTGTAGAGGATCTTGTAGGTGACGTTGGTCTTGGTCGCGATGGACCAGCGCAGGGCCAGAACGCCGGAATGGTTGTAGGTGCCGTCGCCGAGATTCTGGAACACGTGGCCGCGCTTGGAGAACGGCGCCTCGCCGATCCAGTTCGCGCCCTCGCCGCCCATCTGCGTGAAGCCGTCGGTGGAGCGGTCCATCCACTGGACCATGTAATGGCAGCCGATGCCCGCATAGGCGCGCATGCCCTCGGGCACCTTGGTGGAGGTGTTGTGCGGGCAGCCGGAGCAGAAATGCGGCACGCGGGTCGCCACGTCGCTGGTGATGGCGAGCACCTCCTGCGCATGGCGCAGGCGTGCGACGCGTCCGCGCAGATCGTCGTTGTTGTGGTACTTCAGAAGCCGCTCGCCGATGACGATGGCGATGTCGTTGGGATCGAGCGCGCCCTTGACCGGGAAGAGCCAGTTGCCCTGCTCGTCCTTCTTGCCGATGCAGAGCGGCTGGTTCGCCGTGCCGTAGAGCTCCTCGCGCACCTGCACCTCGATGAGGGAGCGCTTCTCCTCGACCACGATGATGAGGTCGAGGCCGTCGGCGAACTGCAGGAGCTCGCGCTGCGAGAGCGGCCAGGGGCAGGCGACCTTGTAGAGGCGAAGCCCCATGTCGTTGGCCTTGACCTCGTCGAGGCCGAGCTCGTCCATCGCCTGGCGCACGTCGAGATAGGACTTGCCGACCGTGATGACGCCGATCTTCGGGCTGCGCCCGCCGGAAAGCACGATCCGGTTGAGGTTGTTGGCGCGCACGAACGCCATCATGGCGTCGCGCTTGTAGTCCTGGAGTCGCGCCTCCTGGTCGAGCACGCCGTCGCGCGGGCGGATGTTGAGGCCGCCGGGCGGCATGACGAAGTCATCGGGCATGATGATCTTCACCCGGTCGAGGGAGCCGTCGACCGAGGCCGTCGATTCGATGTTGTCCTTCACGCACTTGAAGGCGACCCAGGTGCCGCAGAAGCGGCTCATGGCGTAGCCGTAGAGGCCGTAATCGAGGATTTCCTGAACGCCTGCCGGGTTCAGGATCGGGATCATCACGTCGACGAAGTGGAACTCGGACTGGTGGGCGACCGTGGAGGATTCCGCCGTGTGGTCGTCGCCCATGAGGGCGAGCACGCCGCCGTACTTCGAGGAGCCGGCCATGTTGGCATGGCGGAACACGTCGCCCGAGCGGTCGACGCCCGGACCCTTGCCGTACCAGAGGCCGAAGACGCCGTCATACTTGCCGTCGCCGCGGATCTCGGCCTGCTGCGAGCCCCAGACCGCCGTGGCGGCGAGCTCCTCGTTGAGGCCCGGCTGGAATACGATGTTGGAGGCGTCGAGCCACTTCCTGGCCCGCCAGAGATTCTGGTCGAGCCCGCCGATGGGCGAACCGCGGTAGCCGGACACGAAACCTGCCGTGTTCAATCCCGCCAGCCTGTCCCGCTCATGCTGCATCATCAGCATGCGGATCACGGCCTGGGTTCCCGTGATGAAGACACGGTCCTTCGTCAGATCGTACTTGTCGTCGAGAGTAACGTCACGGAGCGCTACATGACCTACGGCCATTGCCGATATCCTCCTTGGAGCCCTCGCCCCGCTGCCGGTTGGCCGGTCTTCTTTTGTGATTACGTCAGTAATGCTGACATATGTAGTTTAGAACGTCAATCAACTGGGCCTCTCTTTTGCCTCCATTAACCATGATGGGTCATACTCGATGGATGGCCGGTTCGGTGCCTCCTCACAGCGTTGCCATAAGAGATAAACGCATGACACATCGCCTTGGTCCCATTTCGCTTCTCGCCGCCCTTCTCGGAATATGGGCCGCGCCCGCCCTCGCCCACCCTCACGTTTGGGTGACCGCCAAGGCGGAGGTGATCTACGATCCGGAGGGAAGGGTGACGGGGGTCCGCCATGCCTGGACCTTCGACAAGGCCTATTCGGCCTATGTGACCCAGGGCCTCGACAAGAACGGCGACGGCAAGCTCACGGCGGAGGAATTGCGGGACCTCGCCAAGGAGAACACCGAATCCCTGGTCGAGTTCGACTATTTCACCGTGCTGAAGGCGAACGGGAAGAAGCAGGATTTCGCCTCTCCCCGCGACTATGCCATGACCTACCAGGACGAGGCGGCGACCCTGAGCTATTTCCTGCCCCTGAAGGCATCGACGACCGCCAAGACCATGTCGGTGGAGATCTACGACCCTACCTTCTTCGTGGCCTTCACGCTGGCGGAAGGCGATGATGCGGTGAAGCTGGCGAGCGCGCCCCAGGGCTGCGCCACCAACGTCTCCCGGGCCAAGGCCGCCGAGGCCGCCCAGCAGCAGAACCTCACGGAATCCTTCTTCGAGACCCTCACCGCCGCCTCCAGCTTCGGCGTGCAGTTCGCCAACCGGGTGATCGTCGCATGTCCGTGACGGCCAGTCCCGCAACCCTCCCCGCCACGGACAGGGCGCGGCTGTGGCCGCGCCTCGCCCTTGCGGCGGCAGCCATCGCCATCGTCGCCGGCGCCATGGCCATCCTGGCCTGGTGGCTGGCGCCCGCAGCGGCGCCACCCGTCCGCAACCCGTTCGGCATGGGCCTGCGCGAAGCCACGCCCTCGGGCAGCTTCGGCGCCTATATCCTCGAGGTTCAGAGCGGCTTCTACAGAAGCCTGCAGCAGGCGGTCGCATCCCTGAAGGGCGAAGGAGCGGCGATCTGGCCGCTCCTGGCCATCGGCTTCGCCTACGGGGTCTTCCATGCAGCGGGCCCCGGACACGGCAAGGGAGTGATCGCGGCCTATCTGGTGGCGGACGAACGCGCCCTCCGGAAGGGCTTCGGCCTGAGCCTCGCGGCCGCTCTGGTCCAGGCCCTGGTCGCCATCCTTCTCGTGAGCGTGATCGCGCTCGTCTTCAGGGCCACGGCCGCCACCATGAACGAGGTCACGAAGGGCGTCGAGCTGATGAGCTTCGCCGCCGTGGCGCTTCTCGGCGCGGCCATCACCTGGCGCAAGGCCGGCAAGGTGACGGGCGTGCTGGCCCTGTCGAAGAACCCTCTCGCCGGACCACAGGCCGACGGGTGCGACCATGTGCACATGCCGCCGCCGGAGGAGCTGCGCCGCCTGACCCGCTGGCGGGACATGGCCGGCGTCGCCCTCGCCGCCGGGATCCGGCCCTGCGCGGGGGCTCTCGTGGTGCTGGTCTTCGCCCTCTCCCAGGGCCTCTTCGCCGCCGGCATCGCCGCCACCTTCGCCATGGCGCTCGGCACCGCGCTCACCACCGGGGCGATTGCCGCCCTGGCGGTCTTCGCCAAGGCGCTGGCCCTCAGGGTCGCGGGCGGCCGCGGCCTCTCCGGCGCGGTCGCCATTGCAGGGATCGAGCTTCTGGCGGCGGCCTTCGTGCTCGTGCTGGGCATGAGCCTGCTGTTCGGCATGTGGGCGTCAGCCGCCGCGAGCTAGAGCCCCTAAAGCCCCAGCGCTCCGCCGTCGGAGCGAGGGTCGTGGGTGGCCTCCACCCGGCCGTTGCGGGGGTGCTTCACCAGCATGCCTCCGTGGCCGAAATTGTCCGTATAGGGCTCGGGGCTCTCGTCGATCTCATGACCGAGGGCCGATAGCGCACGGATGAGGCCGGAATCGGAACGCCCCTCCATCCTTACGATCGCCGGCGACGTCCCCTTGCCCTTGTTGAGAAGCCAGCGCGGGGCGTCCACGGCATCGGCGAGCCCCATGCCCAGGACGTACCGGGTGAAGATCTGGGCCAGGATCTGAGGCTGCGTCTCGCCGCCCATGGTGCCGAAGGACAGGACGCGCCCGTCGTCGAACGCCGCCATCGGGGGGTTGAGGGTGTGGAACGGCTTGCGGCCCGGTTCGAGCGCGTTATGGCTGGCGGGATCGAGGGAGAAGGCCGAGCCCCGGTTGTGCCAGTGAATGCCCGTCGC
The DNA here is from genome assembly GCF_042650665.1 of Microvirga sp. GCM10011540. Taxonomy (NCBI): domain Bacteria; kingdom Pseudomonadati; phylum Pseudomonadota; class Alphaproteobacteria; order Hyphomicrobiales; family Methylobacteriaceae; genus Microvirga; species Microvirga sp. GCM10011540. The sequence goes on from NZ_JBHSBQ010000139.1 coordinate 64,613, forward strand.
CGGCAGGACGCAGCCGGAACCGAAGGCCCAGAACACCGACTGGATGTAGGAGACCGCCAGCCCGTCCTTGTCGATGGCCCCCATCCAGATCGTGTCGCCCTCCGGCGAGCGCGGCAGCGGATAGGGCGCGGCCCGGCGCATGTCGATGGCCGCGGCCTCCCTCTCCAGCGCCGAAGGTGTGAGGAAGGCGGACGGATCGTGAATCATGTTCATCGGATCCGCCACCACGTTCTCGCCGATGGTGAAGGCGCGCTTCGACGCCTCGATCAGCGCATGATGGTGCTCCGGCGTCTCCGCCCGGATGGCGCCGAGGCGCTGGAACATGCCGAGGATGAGCAGGGTGGTCAGTCCCTGGGTGGGCGGCGGGAGATTATAGACGGTCGCATTGCCGACGCGCAGCTCCAGCGGCTGCACGACCCGCGCACGGTAGGTCTCGAAATCCCGCCGCAGGATCGGTGCGCCGATTCGCTCCAGGTCGGCCGCGATCTCCCGTCCGATATCGCCCCGGTAGAAATCGGCAAGGCCCGCATGGACGAGCTGCTCCAGCGTGTCCGCGAGCCGCGGCACCTGCCGCAGCGTGCCCGGAGGGGTGCGCTTGCCCTCCGTCAGGAAGGCTTCGGCGAAACCGGGAACGGCGTAGAGCGCGGCCTCCTCGCTGGTCTTGAAGCGCGCCTCCGAGCCCGAGACCGGATAGCCGGCGCGGGCATGGCGGATGGCATCGCCGAGCAGGAGGTCGAGAGGCAGCTGGCCGCCCAGGGCCTTGGCGAGCTCGAGCGCCAGGCCCCAGCCGCCGATGGCGCCCGCGACCGTGAGGGCGGAATCGGCGCCGCGCGAGGGAATGGCATCGTAGCCCTTGTCCCGGTAGCGCTTGATCGTGGCGAGTGCCCCCGCCGGCCCCGAGGCATCCAGGGCATGGACGCGGCCTCCGGGCTCTCGGACGAGCCAGAAGCCATCGCCGCCCAATCCGTTCATATGCGGATAGACGACCGCGATGGTGGCCGCCATGGCGACCATCGCCTCGACGGCGTTTCCGCCGGCGGCGAGGATCGTCTGGCCGGTCTCGGCGGCGAGGGTGTGGGGTGCGGCAACCGCGGCGGTGGAGAAGACAGGTGTTTCGGGCATGGACGCGACAGTTTGAGGAGGGTGGAGAAACTTGCACCGAAGGGGGCGTTTAGGGTAGTCCCTTCCGTCAAAGAATGGAGTACGCGACCGTGGCACAGCCGACCCGCACCAATTGGCGCAATCTCATTACCGTCATCAGCCTCTTGATCCTGATCGGCACGGAAGTGTTCGGCGTCGCGGTTGCGGCGGGCTGGGCGATCGCGGGCCTGTTCGAGCTGGGCGACACGGTCGGTTACGCCCTGATGGTCCTGTTCAGCCTCCTCGGCGCCTACACCATGCTCATCCTCTGGCGGCGCTGCGTCGTCGTGGAGCCGATCAGCGAAGCCGCCTAAGGCCTGTCGCACACCTTCATCACGATCGGGTCCGCCCCGGCCGGCACATAGGCCTCCATCGGCCGGCATTGGCCCGAGATGCAGATCCGCCAATCCGCTGTGGCGCCCGAGCGCCGCATGACGATTTCCTTTTGAGGCGGAACGGCCGGACGCCATTTCCAGACGCCGTTGTCGAAGCGGGCATCCGGCGGCGGCTCCATGCCCGCGCCCGATCCGCGCACCCGCGCCTCCACGAGTTCGAGCCCGGCCGGACCGGAACGCCAGTCCTCCTCCCAGGCGATCTTTTCGACGGAATGCGTCCAGGCCAGGGTGAGCGCGCCCGCCATGAGGGGCGCGATCACCTGGCCTGCGACGAGGCAGATCACCGCTGTGCCGCAGGGGCCGCGGCACCGGTCCCGCGGCTGCGCCAGAGGTGGTAGCCGATCACGATCGCCGCGAGCCCGAAGCCGATCTCGTCGGTGATGGGCAGGGCCAGGACAAGGGTGCCGGCCGCAGCCACGGCGATCACCCTCTCCCACCAGTACATGGTCGTGCGGAAGTATCCGACGGAGGCGGCACCCCACAGGAGGACCGCGAGGCCGGCCTTGACCACCATGTAGGCGACCTTCAGCCAGAAGGCCCAGCCCTCAAGACCTCCCGCCTGCTGCATCATCAGCGCCGGATCGTAGACCGCCATATAGGGGATCACGAAGCCCGGCAGGGCGATGCGCAGGGCCGAGAAGCCGATCCGGAAGCCGGACGCCTTCGCGATGGGCGCGGCCGCGAAGGCCGCCAGCGCCACCGGGGGCGTGAGGTCCGCCATGATGCCGAAGTAGAAGACGAACATGTGCGAGACGATGAGCGGCACATCGAGGGTCAGCAGCGCGGGCGCGGCCAGCGACGAGGTGATGATGTAGTTCGGGATCGTCGGGATGCCCATGCCGAGGATGAGGCTGACGAACATGGTCAGCACCAGCGACAGGATGAGCGAGTCGCGGCCGATGGAGACCACCCAGTTTCCGAAGATCGTTCCGATGCCGGTCAGGGTCATGGTGCCGATCACGATGCCGACCACGGCGCAGGCAAGGCCCACGGGAAGCGCCTGGCGCGCCCCGTCCGCCAGCGCGTCGCGGCAGGCCTGCAGCGTCTCGGGGCCGCCCCGGATGAAGATGCTGACCAGGACCAGAACCGCCACGAGGGCCAGAACCAGGGTGATGTCGAACCGCAGCAGCGCGGCGGCGATCAGGCCGAGGCCGATCCAGAAGATGACGCGGACGGTCTGGTTCAGGATTCCGAGAGCCATGGATCCCGCCAGGATGAGCACCACCGTGAGCGCCAGGCCGATGGAGCCGGCGAAGAGCGGCGTGTAGCCCGAGAAGAGCAGATAGACGAGAACCGCGAGCGGCAGGATGAGGTGCCACTTCTCCTTCAGGGCCTTCATGGCGCTCGGCAGCTCGTGCTTGGCCAGACCCCGCAGCCCGGACTTTCCGGCCTCGAGATGCACCGCCAGGAAGGCCGAGGCGTAGTAGAGGATGGCCGGGATGATCGCCGCCTTGACCACCTCGACGTAAGGCACGTCGATGGTCTCGGCCATGATGAAGGCCACGGCGCCCATCACGGGCGGCATGATCTGGCCGCCCATGGAGGCCGTTGCTTCCACGCCGCCTGCGAATTCCGGACGATAGCCGTACCGCTTCATGAGCGGGATGGTAAACTGCCCGGTCGAGACCACGTTGGCGACGCCCGAGCCCGAGATCGTGCCCATGAGCGCCGAGGAGAACACGGACACCTTCGCCGGACCGCCCTTGGCGCTGCCGAAGGCCCCCATGGCCACGTCCGTGAAGAGCTGGATCATGCCCGCGCGCTCGAGGAAGGCCCCGAACAGGATGAACAGGAAGATGTAGGTGGCCGAGACCAGGGTCGGCGTGGCGTAGAGCCCCTCGGTGCCGAAGGACATGTGCTCGATCACCTGATCCAGCGAATAGCCGCGGTGGTCGAAGGGCGCCGGCAGGTAATTGCCGAAGAGGCAATAGGCCAGGAACAGCCCCGCCACGATCGGGAGGGCCGGACCCATGACGCGCCAGACGAGATAGAACAGGACCGCGATGGCCGAAATGCCGACGACGAGATCGGCCGGCGTGACCTCGCCCGCCCGGATCACGAGTTCGTCATAGAGCGCCCAGTGATAGAGGCCGATTCCGAAGCCGATGAGGCCGATGACCCAGCCGAGGGCATAGGTCACGGGGCTCCGGGCCCGGTGGTTCGCCAGCATGGCGCCCGCGACCAGGCAGAGGAAGCCCACATGGAGGGCGCGGACGACCTGGCTCGGCAGGCCGCCGGGAAACTTGAGGACGAGGCCGTAGGTGACGGCGAGCGCCAGGAGGGCCAGGGCTCCGTCGACCACGTCGTTCCCCCGCATGCGGGAGAAGATGAGCCACGCCGCCCAGAGCACGAAGACCCCGCCGATGATCGTGATCAGCGAGAGGCCGGCCAGGATGGGGCGGTCGAGGGGAATGCCGAAAGCCGTGACGATCTGGAAGGTCGAGAACGAGACCGCGATCCAGAAGAGGAGCTTGCCGAGCATGCCCTCGCCGAAATTCTCGGGCAGGCCGTGCTCGGGGTTCGCAGGAGTCGACGGCGCTTCCAACTCTGCGACTTCAGACGCGTTCACACCGTGACTCATGGCGTGCAGTCTCCCATTCGGGCTTTGTAGATGAACATGAAAAAGCCGGAGCAGTTCACCCGCCCCGGCCGTTTTGTCAAATGGATTGAAGCGTTACGAGCCCTGCTTCTTCACGCCCTTCTCGTCGAAATAGCGCTGCGCGCCTGGATGCACCGGGATCGGCATGCCCGACAGGGCGTTCTCGAGCTTGATGTCCCGGGCGGCCGCGTGGGCGGCGGCCAGTTCCGGCAGGCTCTCGAAGATGGACTTGGTCATCTGATAGACGGTCTCGTCCTTCACGCCCGAATGGGTCACGAGGTAGTTCACCACGGCGGCGGTCGGCACCGCGGCGGTCTGGCCCTCGTAGGTGTTCGGCGGGATGGTCGCCGTCACGTAGGGAGTTCCGACCTTCTGCACGACGTCCGCCGGGATCTCCACGACCTGGATCGGCACCGAGGTGGCGAGGTCGCGGATCGAGGAGACGCCGAGGCCGGCCGACTGCAGGGTCGCGTCGAGCTGGCGGTTCTTCATGAGCTCGACGGACTCGCCGAAGGGCAGGTACTCGACCTTGGCAAGGTCGTCATAGGACAGGCCCGCGCCCTGCAGGATCGCCCGGGCGTTGAGCTCGGTGCCCGACTTCGGGGCGCCGACGGAGAGGCGCTTGCCCTTGAGGTCGGCGAGGGTCTTGATGCCGGAATCCTTGGAGGCCACGATCTGGATGTAGTTGGGGTAGATCGCGGTCACGCCGCGCAGCTTGTCCAGCTTGGAGCGGAAGCCCGCCTCCTGATCGCCGGCCCAGCCCATGGCGAGGCTGTCGCCGAGGGTGAAGCCGAGTTCGCCCTTGCCCTGCTGCAGCAGGGTCAGGTTCTCGACCGAGGCCTTCGTGGCCTGGACGGAGGGGCGGCTGCCCTGGATCTTGTCGGTGAACACCTTGGAGATGGCGACGCCGAGAGGATAGTAGACGCCGGAGGTGCCTCCGGTCAGGATGTTGATGAAGTCCTGCGCCTGGGCCGGAACGCTGGCGCCTGCAAGGGCGAGGGCTGTCGCGGCGCCGATGAGGCGGCGCTTGAAGGTGGAACGCATAGGCGTAGCTCCCTGTTTGCGACGCCGGGTTCTCCGGCGCCTGTGTGTGAGCCTAGTTTTGGCGGCTGACGCCGAAACCTCAAGAGGTTATGAGGGTCTTAATCCTGCCGCCTTGGTGGGTAGGGGTCTTGTCTCCACAGGTCAATACGTCGTTCCATGTTCAACCGTCGTCAGTTTCTCCAAGTCGCAACAGCCACGGCCGGTCTGGCCGCCACCGGCTTCTCCACCAAGGCCCTGGCCCAGCAGAGCCTGAAGATGGGCGAGCCCGCTCCGTTTTCGTTCGAAGCCCTGAAAAGGCGGGCGCGGGAGATGGCGAAGGAGCCCTATTCCGCCCCGCCCCGCCCCTCGCCGGAGGTGCTGGAGCAGATCGACTACGATGCCCACGGCAAGATCCGCTTCAAGACGGACCTCGCGCTCTGGGCCGACGGGCCGAGCCAGTTTCCGGTGACGTTCTTCCACATGGGGCGCTTCTTCCAGAAGCCCGTGCGGATGCACGTGGTGAGCGACCGGCAGGCGCGGGAGATCATCTACGACAGCGCCTATTTCGACATGCCGGCGGATTCCCCGGCGCGGAAACTGCCGGAAAACTCGGGCTTCGCAGGCTTCCGCTTCCAGGAATCGCGCAACGGCAGGCTCGACTGGCGCAAGAACGACTGGGTCGCCTTCCTGGGCGCGTCCTATTTCCGGGCCATCGGCGAACTCTATCAGTACGGCCTGTCGGCCCGCGGCCTGGCGGTGGACGTGGCGGTCCACGGCAAGAACGAGGAGTTCCCGGACTTCACCCATGTCTATTTCGACACCCCGCAGCCGGGCTCGGACACGGTCACGGTCTTCGCCCTCCTCGAAGGCCCGAGCGTCACGGGCGCCTACCGCTTCGTCATGCAGCGGGCCGCGGCGGTCATCATGGATATCGAGAGCGCCGTCTTCCTGCGCCAGGACGTGAGCCGCCTCGGGATCGCCCCCCTCACCTCCATGTACTGGTATTCGGAGAAGGCCAAGACGACGGCGATCGACTGGCGCCCGGAAATCCATGATTCCGACGGCCTTGCCATGTGGACCGGCAGCGGCGAGCGCATCTGGCGCCCTCTCAACAATCCCCCGCGGATCATCACCTCGGCCTTCGTGGACGAGAACCCGAAGGGCTTCGGGCTGCTCCAGCGCGACCGCAATTTCGACCACTATCTCGACGGCGTCTATTACGACCGGCGCCCGTCCCTCTGGATCGAACCGCAGGGCAACTGGGGCAAGGGTTCGATCCAGCTCGTGGAAATCCCGACCGACGACGAGATCCACGACAATATCGTGGCCATGTGGGTGCCGGCGGAGCCGGCCAGGGCGGGGCAGTCCTTCGATTTCCGCTACCGCATGTCCTGGTCGGCGGAGGAGCCCTACCCGACCCCTCTGGCCCGGGTCGTGGCGACCCGCTTCGGCAATGGCGGCCAGGCCGGGACCGTACGCCCTAAGGGCGTGCGCAAGTTCATGGTCGAGTTCCTGGGGCCGCCCCTGGCCAAGCTCCCCAATGGCGTCATTCCCCAGCCCGTTCTCACCGCATCCCGCGGCGAGTTCTCGAACGTCCTGACAGAGGCCGTCCCCAACAACGTGCCGGGCCATTGGCGCACCCAGTTCGACCTCACCGTGACCGGAACGGAGCCCGTCGAGATGCGCGGCTACCTGCGAAACGGCGACGAGGTGCTGAGCGAAACCTGGCTCTACCAGTACCATCCTGCCTTTTAAGGCTGCGAACGGCGGGCTATGCAACCAAAAAATGCGTATAAAATACTATACGCCCTCTGGAACGGGAGCAAAATCCGTTCTATCTGAACGGTATGCCGCATAGCCACCACCATCACGATCATGCCCATCGGGCGGTTGCCGCCGCTCCGACGTTCTCGCTGCTGCGCCTCTCGGCCTGGGAGCGTCTCGGAGGGGCCGCGATCCTCCTGGCCGACTTGTGGCTTCTGGTCTTCTGGGTTCTGGGGTAGGACCATGCCCGCAGCCGCCACATCGATCCAGTTCGACGAAGTGACCCTCGGCTACGGCCGGCGGCCCGCCGTCCATCATCTGCACGGGGAGATCGCTCCCGGCAGCCTGACGGCGGTGGTTGGCCCCAACGGCGCCGGCAAGTCGACCCTGCTCAAGGGCATCGTCGGCACCCTGCGTCCCCTCGAAGGCCGGATCCGGCTCACCGGCCCGGCCAATGCGCGCATTGCCTATCTGCCCCAGGCGGCCGAGATCGACCGCACGTTTCCGCTCTCGGTCTACGACCTCGTGGCCATGGGCCTCTGGTCCCGCTCCGGCCTGTTCGGCAGCATCGGGGCCAAGGACCGCGCCCGGGTCGAGCAGGCCCTGGACGCGGTCGGCCTCATCGGTTTCGAGCGCCGCCCGATTGCCACCCTCTCCGGCGGACAGATGCAGCGCGCCCTGTTCGCCCGCCTTCTCCTGCAGGATTCCCCCGTGATCCTCCTGGACGAACCCTTCACCGCCATCGATGCCAAGTCCACCGCCGACCTCCTCGACGTGGTGCGCCGCTGGCACGACGAATCCCGCACGGTCGTGGCCGTGCTGCACGACCTCGACACGGTGAAGCGGGTCTTCCCGCAGACGCTCCTGATCGCCCGGGAACCCGTGGCATGGGGCGAGACCAGCGATGTCCTGAGCGCGGAGAACCTCCTGAAGGCCCGCCGGATGGTCGAGGCGCACGATCCCCACGCAGCCCCCTGCCATCGCGGTGCCGCGTGACGGTTACAGACATGTTCGAGATGCTCTACGGCCCCTTCGCCGAGTTCGACTTCATGCAGCGGGCGCTCGTCGGCGTGATCGCCATCGCGCTCGGCGGCGGCCCCGTCGGCGTGTTCCTGATGCTGCGCCGCATGAGCCTCACCGGCGACGCCATGGCCCACGCGATCCTTCCCGGCGCCGCCATCGGTTATCTTCTCGCCGGCCTGTCCCTGCCGGCCATGACCATCGGCGGGCTGTTCGCGGGCGTGATCGTCGCCGTCGCGGCGGGCCTCGTCTCGCGGCTCACCTCCCTGAAGGAGGACGCGTCGCTCGCGGCCTTCTATCTCCTCTCCCTCGCGCTCGGCGTCACGATCGTCTCGCTCCGGGGCTCCAACGTGGACCTGCTGCACGTGCTCTTCGGCACGGTGCTGGCCCTCGACGACAGCACCCTCCTGCTGCTCGCGGGCATTTCGTCGGCCACGGTGCTGACGCTCGCGGTTCTCTATCGTCCGCTGGTGCTGGAATGCGTCGATCCCACCTTCCTGCGCTCGGTCAGCCGGGCCGGAACGCCGACGCACCTGATCTTCCTCGGCCTCGTGGTGCTCAACCTCGTGGGTGGGTTCCACGCGCTCGGCACCCTTCTCGCGGTCGGCATGATGATGCTGCCGGCCGCCGCCTCCCGGTTCTGGAGCAGCGACATCACCATGATGATGATCCTGTCCGTGGTGATCGGGATGGTATCGGGCTTCGCCGGCCTGCTCCTGTCGTTCCATGTGGAGCTCCCGGCCGGTCCCTCGGTCATTCTGGCGGCTGGGATCATCTATGCCGGCTCGCTCATCTTCGGCCGGGAAGGCGGGCTCCTGTGGCTCGCATGGCCCGGCAGGCACCTGGAAGCCTGACGCTTCCTTTGATTTTGCAACAGAAGGACCATCGCCGATGCCGACTCGCAGACATGCCCTCTCGCTGGTCCTGGGCTGCCTTGCCCTGGCAGGAACCGCCCTGCCGGTCGCGGCCCAGGCCGCCGACAAGCTGAAAGTCGTCGCCACCTTCTCCATTCTCGGGGATCTGGCGCGCAATGTCGGCGGCGACCGGGCCGAGGTGACGACCCTCGTCGGCCCGAACGGGGACGCCCACGTCTATTCCCCGACCCCGGCGGACGGACGGCGCCTGACGGAGGCCAAGGTCGTCATCACCAACGGCCTCAAGTTCGAAGGCTGGATCGACCGGCTCATCAAGTCCTCCGGCACCAAGGCCGCCGTGACCGAAGCCGCCAAGGGCGTGAAGCCCTTGAAGGAGGAGGCCGGCGGACATGGCCACGGCCACGGTCATAGTCACGCGGGCATCGATCCCCATGCCTGGCAGAGCATCGCCAACGCGAAGACCTACGTGACCAACATCCGCGACGCCCTCATCGCGGCCGATCCCGAGGGCAAGGCCGTCTACGAGGCCAACGCCGCCGCCTATCTCAAGCAGCTCGACGGGCTCGAGGAGGAGATCAAGGGGCTGGTGTCGAAGATTCCGGCGGACCGCCGCCGCATCATCACCTCCCACGACGCCTTCCGCTATTTCGAGGATGCCTACGGAATCGAGTTCATCTCGCCGCAGGGCGTCTCCACCGATTCCGAGGCCTCGGCCAAGGACGTGGCGAAGATCATCCGGCAGATCAAGCAGGAGAAGATCAAGGCCGTCTTCGTGGAGAACGTCTCCGATGCCCGTCTGATGGAGCGCATCGCGAAGGAGACCGGAGCCGCCGTCGGCAGCCAGGTCTATTCCGATGCCCTTTCGGAGCCGAGCGGACCGGCCGGGACTTACATTGACATGATGCGACACAATATAAGGGCCTTCAGCTCGGCCTTGTCGAGCTGATCATCCCCTTCGCGGGCTCGTCGCGTGTCATTCCCGGCGAGCGGCGCGGGGGAAGGGAATCCGAATACGGCTCGCGCCGGACGCCGGATCCCCTTCCCGGCCTGAAGGCAGGCCGCCGGGATGACACCCGCAACTTCGCCTTTTTGGAACATCCGATGTCCGACAAGATCCCCGTCACCGTGCTCACTGGCTATCTCGGCGCCGGCAAGACGACACTTCTCAACCGGATCCTCACCGAGCAGCACGGCAAGAAGTACGCCGTGATCGTCAACGAGTTCGGCGAGATCGGCATCGACAACGAACTCGTCGTCGGCGCCGACGAGGAAGTGTTCGAGATGAACAACGGCTGCATCTGCTGCACCGTGCGCGGCGACCTGATCCGCATCCTCGACGGCCTCATGAAGCGCAAGGGCAAGTTCGACGCCATCATCGTCGAGACCACCGGCCTCGCCGACCCCGCTCCCGTCGCCCAGACCTTCTTCATGGACCAGGACGTGTCCGACACCGCCCGCCTCGACGCGGTCGTGACGGTGGCGGATGCCAAATGGCTCTCGGACCGCCTGAAGGACGCGCCGGAGGCCAAGAACCAGATCGCGTTCGCGGACGTGATCATCCTCAACAAGATCGATCTGGTCAGCCCCCAGGAGCTGGACGAGGTCGAGGCGCGCATCCGCGCCATCAACCCCTATGCCAAGGTCCACCGGACGCAGAACTGCGCCATTCCGATCTCGGAGGTGCTCGACCGCAAGGCCTTCGACCTCGACCGGATCATCGAGCTGGAGCCCGACTTCCTGGAGGAAGGCCACCATCACCACCACGACGAGGACATGCAGTCCGTCGCGGTGAAGATCGACGGCGAGGTCGACCCGGAGAAATTCATGCCGTGGATCTCGAACCTCACCCAGGTCGAGGGGCCGAACATCCTGCGCTGCAAGGGCATCGTGGCCTTTCCGAACGAGCCGAAGCGCTTCGTCTTCCAGGGCGTGCACATGATCCTCGACGGCGATGTCCAGAGCGACTGGAAGCCGGGCGAGAAGCGCGATTCCAAGGTCGTGTTCATCGGCCGCGACCTGGACGAGCAGGCGATCCGCGAGGGGTTCCTGTCCTGCGCGGCGTGAAGACATACCACCTCGGTCATTCCGGGGCCGCGCAGCGGAGCCCGGAACCCATAAACATCGGCGCTTCAACATCGGACGATCGGCGTCCCGCTTCGAATCGCGCCGTTTGAGGCTATGGGTTCCGGGCCCGGCCCTGCGGGCCGCCCCGGAATGACGCGGGTGGGTTTCCCCCCACTGCCGCCGAACCACAATCCTGTGCTATCGCTCCCCCGAAGGGATCGCCTCAATGACTGCTGGAACTGCTCCGTCACTGACCCAAAGCGTCACCCCTGTCGATGCGGGTGAGCATGTCACTGCCCTCGGCTGGCTGAAAGGCACCGCCGCCTTCGGCCTCGGAGACGGCGGCGTCGTGCTTGCCAAGGACGGCGAGACCCATCGCGCCGAGGCCCACCCGGATGCGGGCGTGCTGGTCGGCGCCAGCGACGGCGAGCGCTTCGTCACCGGCGGCGACGACGGCCGCGTGGCGGTGACCGGGGCGGACGGCAGCACCAGGACCCTGGCCGAGACCAAGGGCGCCTGGATCGACTCGCTGGCGATCAGCCCGGGCGGCGCCTTCGCCTACGGTGCCGGCAAGCGCGTGATCGCCCGGGACGACAAGGGGCGGGAGAAGACCCTCGAGGTTCCCTCCACGGCCCGCGGCCTTGCCTTCGCGCCCAAGGGCTACCGGCTCGCAATCTCGCATTACAATGGCGCCACCCTGTGGTTTCCCAACGTGGAGACGAAGCCCGAGGTGCTGGAATGGAAGGGCTCGCATCTCGACGTCGTCTGGTCGCCGGATGCCCGCTTCGTCGTCACCTCCATGCAGGAGAACGCCCTGCACGGCTGGCGCCTGATCCCCGACAAGGGGCACATGCGCATGAGCGGCTACCCGTCGAAGACGCGCTCCTTCTCCTGGTCCCATGACGGCAAATGGCTCGCCACCTCCGGGGCCGAGGCCGCCATCGTGTGGCCCTTCGAGTCGAAGGAAGGCCCGATGGGCAAGCAGCCGCGGGAATGCGGTGTGCGCCACGCCAAGGTCAGCCGCGTCGCCTTCCATCCCAACACCTACGTGCTGGCGGTCGGCTACGAGGACGGCTGCATCCTTCTCATCCGCATGGCCGATGCCTCGGAGCTGCTGGTGCGTCCCGCCGTCAAGGACAGCGGCATCACCGCCATGGCCTGGGACAAGGCCGGCAGGCGGCTTGCCTTCGGCTGCGCGGACGGCCAGGCCGGCATTCTGACCCTTCCCGCCTAAAGGCCGGCCATGGCGGGTTTCGGAGCGCTCCTGCGGAATGCGTTCGGTCGGCAGAAGGTCGACCGGGAGGCCGTGGAGCGGGTCAAAGGCTGGGCCCGCAAGGCCCTTCGGGCGTCGCCCGAGACGGTCCTTTCCGTCAACGAGATCGTCTGCGCCGACCCCGCCTGCCCGGGCATGGAGACCGTGATCCTCGTGATGGAGCCGGGTGCGAGAACCCGCGCCTACAAGGTCGCCAAGGCCCTGGACGAGGTCGTGGAACAAGATATCAGCGACGCTCTTGATCTCTGAGGAGGTGTCGTTTGCCCAGGATTGTCCGCATCGTCGCATTCGGGTTCGGCCTGCTGGGCGGGCTCGTGGCCTCCCAGGGTCCTGAATATTCCCAGCAGTACCGCCAGCGCCTCGGCGGCGCGGTGGACGAGCTCCGGCAGGTCGTCACGCGCTTCGATGCGGATGCCGCAGCGAGCGGCGAGACCCGGGACAGCGCCATTCTCCGCCTGCGCAACAATGCGGACAGCTTCGTCACCCGCCAGGGCGCGGCCATGCAGGGCAACGTGGAGCGCCTGGACCGGCTGGAGGCCCATCGCCAGGCGATGATCGAGGCCGGCCCCTTCTCCCGCATCGCCCTGATGGTGCGCAACGGCGACCGGGACCTCATGGAGGCCACCTATCGCGATTTCGAGCCGGCCGTGCCGGTGACGGAGGAGGGAATCCTCTCGGCGGCTGCCGGGTTCGTGGCGGTCTGGGGCGCTATCCTGCTGCTCGGTGGATTCCTGCGCAGCCTTCTCAGGCGGCCCCGGTCACGGGGCCCGGCCCGGGCCTGATCAGGCCTTCTCCGGCTTTCCGGCCAGCACGATGTAGAAGCCCAGCCCGTCCTGAGCGGGAAGGGTCTGCAGCCGCTCGATCCAGCCGCGTTTCTTGGCCTCCAGCAGGGCCTTGCCGATCGGCTGGAAGAGGGTTTCCCCGCCCCCTTCCGGCGGGGGCGAGAGCCGGATCGCGACCGTCTTGCTCTGGGCGAAACGGCTTCTTTCCAGCATGTCCTGAATCGAGGCCGCCGCCTGCTCCCGCGACGCCTCGCGCAGGTCGAGAACGGATTCCGCGTCCGTGACCCCGAGAGAGCCCCGGAGCTTGTCGGCGTAGAATTCCTCGAAATGGGGCATGCCTGTCTTCCTCGTCTGTCGGTCCCGGCCGCATCGGGCGGCCGGGATGACAATGAACGGTTTTACCGCACCAGAATGTTCCGGAACTGCCACGGATCGGAGGTGTCGATGTCCTCCGGGAAGAAGCCCGGGCGGTCGTCGAGGGGCGTCCAGTCCGTGTAGACGCCGACGACGGGTCCGAGATAGGGCGTCTGGACCTCGAGGCAGCGCCGGAAGTCGATGTCGTCCGCTTCGACGATCCCCGCATCCGGATTCTCCAGCGCCCAGACCATGCCGGCGAGCACGGCTGAGGTGACCTGGAGACCGGTCGCGTTCTGATAGGGCGCGAGCTTGCGGGTCTCCTCGATGGAGAGCTGCGAGCCGTACCAATAGGCGTTCTTGCCGTGGCCGTAGAGCAGAACGCCGAGCTCGTCGGCGCCGTCCTGGATCTCGTCCTCGGTGAGGATGTGGTGCTTTTCCTGCACCTTGCCCTCGTTCCCGAACATCTCGTGCAGCGACAGAACCGCGTCGTTCGAGGGATGATAGGCGTAGTGGCAGGTCGGACGGTAGACGGCCTTGTCGCCGTCGCGGACGGTGAAATAGTCCGCAATCGAGATCGCCTCGTTATGCGTGACGAGGAAGCCGTATTGCGGCCCGGGCGTCGGGCACCAGGAGCGCACCCGGGTGTTGGCGCCGGGCTGGAGCAGGTAGATCGCGGCTCCGCAGCCCTTGTCGTGGGTGCGGCCGTTCTCGGGCATCCACTTCTCATGGGTGCCCCAGCCGAGCTCCGCCGGCTGCATGCCTTCCGACACGAAGCCCTCGACGGACCAGGTGTTCACGAACACGCCCATGGGCTTCGGGTTTTCCGAACGCTGGGTGTCGCGCTCGGCGATGTGGATGCCCTTCACGCCGACGCGCTGCATGAGCCGCGCCCAATCCTCGCGGGTCTTCGGCTCCTCGTGGTCGAGGCCGGTATCCTTGGCGATGTTGAGGAGCGCCTGCTTGACGAACCAGGACACCATGCCCGGATTCGCGCCGCAGCAGTTCACCGCCGTGGGGCCGCCCGGCGACTGACGGCGGGCATCGAGGATGTTCTCGCGGAGCATGTAGTTGGTGCGGGCCGCGGGGCCGGCGCTCTTGTCGAAATAGAACCCGGCCCAGGGCTCGGCCACGGTGTCGATGTAGAGAGCCCCGATCTCCCGGCACAGCTCCATGATGTCCCGCGAGGAGGTATCGACCGACAGGTTCACGCAGAAGCCTTGCCCACCACCCTCGGTGAGAAGCGGGGTGAGGATCTCGCGGTAGTTCTCCCGCGCGAGGGCCTTGTTGACGAGGGTGATGCCGCGCACGTCGAGCATGCTGCGGTCGGTATCGACGGGATCGACGACGACGAAGCGGTTCTTGTCGAATTCGAAATGCCGCTCGATCAGAGGCAGCATTCCCTTGCCGATCGATCCGAAGCCGATCATCACGATGGGGCCGGTAATACGGGCATGGATGGGCCAAGCGCTCATCGAATCTGTCTCCTTGCGGCAGGAAGTGGGGCGGCTCAACGCCGGACAACGGATGTGGGCGGCATCTAGGATTGACGAGCCCTCGGGGTCAATGCCTGGGGCTTCCAACATGCGCCGGAGGGCAAATTCCCCTGCGGATGGCGAAGACCTGATGACAGGAGCAGCCCTGCCATGCGCGTATCCGCCTCGACATCATGCAACAAAGCTTCATGATCGGCGTTCAACCTCATCCAATCCGGCCCGACCCGATGACATTCCATGATCTTCTGAAACACCACTGGCGCGCCATCGGGCTCGGCTTCGCACTGACCTTCGTGTCCTCCTTCGGTCAGACCTTCTTCATTTCGCTGTCGGGCCCCAATATCCGCAATGCCTTCGGGCTTACCCATGGAGGGTTCGGGCTCATCTATTCGCTCGCCACGCTGGCGTCGGGCATCCTGATGATCTGGATCGGCAGCCTGATCGATCGCGTCAGCATTCCTCTTTATGCGACCGTCGCCCTGCTGGGCCTTGCGGCGGCGGCCGCCAGCCTGTCGGTTGCTCCGAACTTGCTCGTGCTGGGCCTGAGCCTGTTCTTCCTGCGCCTGTTCGGACAGGGAATGCTGAGCCATGCGGGCATCATGAGCACGGCCCGCCTGCCCGCCGGCATCCGCGGCAGGGCCGTCAGCGTGGCGACCCTCGGCTTCTCGGGAGGAGAAGCGGTGTTTCCCGCCATCGCGGTCGCCCTGATCGCCTCCCTCGGATGGACCGGCACCTGGAGAACCGCCGCGCTGGTCGCGCTCGCATGCCTCGCCATCGGCTGGGCTCTCAGCCCTTTCCTCAAAGCCCGCGGTTCGAGTCTCCCGGACGCGTCGAGCGCGAGCGAGCCCCACGAGGCAGGGCCCCGCTGGATCGACACCCTGCGCGACTGGCGCTTCCTGGCTCTCATTCCCACGATGATCGGCTATCCGGCGATCATGACGGCTTATCTCTTTCATCAGCGTTTCATCGCGGAGGCGAAGGGATGGCCCCTGGAACTGCTGGCCACCGGCATCACCGTTTTCGCGCTGGTTTCCGTCGCCGTGACCATGACGGCGGGCACACTCGCCGACCGGTTCGGGGCCGTGCGGCTCAGTCACTTCTATCTCGTCGGCATGATCCTCGCGTCGGTTACGCTGGCCACCGCCAGCGGTCCCTTCGTGCCGCTCCTGTTCTTCAGCCTGATCGGCCTGACGGCGGGTTGCACCAATGTGGTGATCGCGGCGGTTCTGGCGGAGATCTACGGCACACGGCATCTGGGCAAGATCCGTGCGCTCGCCGGAGCCATCATGGTGATCGCGTCGGCCGCGGGGCCGGTCGTAGCCGGCCCCCTCTTCGATATCGGTGTCGGAATCGACGCGGTGGCCCTGGGCTTCGCCGCCTACCTGATCGCCGCCGCCGCCGTCACCTTCACGCTTCCTAATCCGAGGGCCGAGCCTCTGCGGCCCTCGGAAGGATCGGCCCGCTAGGCCGCCGGGCGCATGCCGGTCCACAGGCTCTGCGCGGCCGCCGCGACCAGAGCCGCGAGATCCGGCTTCTGCTCCGGCTCGCCGGTCGCCGAGACCAGGCCCCGCGCGCCGTCGAGGGCGCCGGCCTTCAGTTCCAGCGCCAGGAAGCGGCTGCGCTCGTAGGGGCCGGGCATCCACAGGGCCTGCGTCTTCTCCGTCGAGAAGCCGAAGCGCTCGTAATAGGGCGCATCGCCCACCAGCAGCACCGCCCCGTGGCCGCGGGCATCCGCCTCCTTCAAGGCCTCGCGCATAAGCTTGCCGCCGAGCCCCAGCCCCTGGAGGGACGGATCGACGGCGATCGGGCCGAGCATCAGGGCAGGACGGTTCGGCCCCGCGGAGACGTGCCAGAGGCGAACGGTGCCGACCAGGGCGCCGTTCTGCTCGACGACGAGGGACAAGCCCTCCGCCGGGCGCCGGCCCTCGCGCAGGCGCTCGCAGGTTTTCTGGAACCGCTCCGGTCCGAAGCAGGCATCGAGAAGCGCCTCGCGCGCTTCGACATCGCGGAAGGTTTCTTCGCGGATCGTGATCATGGCCGTGGCCTCCCAAGCGTGGGGTGAGCGACAGCCCTCGCACCTGCCCATGCCGGGCAGGCCGTCCGGGACAACTTTTGGGGGGTTGGTGCCTGCCTCAGGGCTGAGGCAGGCGGGACGTGAATTAGATCACGTAGGATTTCAGCGGCGGGAAGCCGTTGAACGCGACCGCCGAGTAGGTGGTCGTGTAGGCGCCCGTGCCTTCGATCAGCACCTTGTCGCCGATCTCCAGCGAGATGGGGAGCGGATAGGGCTCCTTCTCGTAGAGAACGTCGGCCGAGTCGCAGGTCGGGCCGGCAAGCACGCAGGGAACCTTGCGGTCGCCGTCGCGCTCGCTGCGGATCGGGTAGCGGATCGACTCGTCCATCGTCTCGGCGAGGCCGCCGAACTTGCCGATGTCGAGGTAGACCCAGCGCACCTCGTCCTCGTCCTGGCTCTTCTTCGAGATGAGGACGACCTCAGCCTCGATGATGCCGGCGTTGCCGACCATGCCGCGGCCCGGCTCGATGATCGTCTCGGGGAGACGGTTGCCGAAGTGCTTGGACAGCGCCCGGAAGATCGACTCGCCATAGGCTTCGACCATCGGGACCGTCTTCAGGTACTTCGTCGGGAACCCGCCGCCGAGGTTGACCATCGACAGGTGGATGCCGCGATCGGCGCATTCCCGGAAGATCGTGGAGGCAGAGCCGAGGGCCTGATCCCACGCTTCCGTGTTGCGCTGCTGCGAGCCGACATGGAACGAGACGCCATAGGCCTCGAGCCCGTTCCGGTAGGCATGCTCCAGCACGTCGACCGCCATCTCCGGCACGCAGCCGAACTTGCGCGAGAGCGGCCATTCGGCGCCGGCGCCGTCGCACAGGATGCGGCAGAACACCTTCACCTCGCCGGAGGGCACGCCCACCAGAGCCGCGGCGCGGACGATCTTCTCGACCTCCGCCTCGCAATCGACCGCGAACAGGCGCACGCCGAGTTCGAGACCGCGGGCGATGTCGCGCTCCTTCTTGATCGTGTTGCCGAAGGAGATCCGGTCCGGCGTGGCGCCGGCGGCGAGCGCGAGCTCGATCTCGACGACGGAGGCCGTGTCGAAGCACGAGCCCATCTCGGCCAGGACCTTCAGCACCTCGGGCGCAGGATTGGCCTTCACGGCGTAGAAGACACGCGTGTCGGGCAGCGCACGGGCAAACTTCGAGTAGTTGTCGCGCACGATGTCGAGATCGACGACCACGCACGGGCCATCCTCGCGTCGGTTGCGCAGAAATTCACGAATGCGCTCAGTCATGGCGCTCTCCCCACCAAAGGTTCAATGGAGGCTCTTCAGGCCTCGGATTGAAGTTCAGACGGCGAACCGTCCGGCGTCAGCGAGGGAAGACGACATTGCGCTCTCGTGCGATGGAGACACGATAAGGCAATGGGTTCTTCACCCGACGATGCTGCCTTGGATTGGAAAGGGGAGTCCCCTGTCCGCACGCGCGGCAATGATAAACAAGCCTCTTCGGTGCTGACCTTTGGAGGGCCAACGAGACCAAAAAAGCCCGTTCGTCGTTGCTTTAAGTCACGTCCCCCGTTGAGAACGAGGTACGCCGGTTTCGCCTCCGGCTGCCGGTTAGGGGTATCGAGAACTAGGTCGTTCTCGGGCGGCTGTCCGGCCTCTTGTCCGGATGCCCACCAACCGGCACGCGACCACAGGCACGTGCGAAATTGGGCAAGACTCAAATAAGCTTAATGCCCCCGGACCACAAGTCCTTTTGGGGACCTTTTTCAGGTTTTTTTAGCCCGCAGGATCGGCATCCTTTCCTAAGAGGAGCCGTTCAGCCTTCATTAAGTGCCGGGGGCTCAAGGACGTCCGCTCAAGCCCTATATTGGGACTCTGCCGGCCCGTTCCAGCTCAAAAAGAAACAGTTTCCGCTGCCCATGACGATTCTCTCCCGCAGGACCCTGCTGCAAAGTCTCCTGGCCACCGCCGCCATGCCCGCCTTGGCCCAGCCGAACGGCGTTCCCGGCCCGAATCCCTTCCGCTACGAGGATGTGGTCAGCCGGGCGCGCGAGCTCTCCAGGGCTCCCTACGAGGCCCCTCCGGCCCAGCTTCCGGAGCCTCTCAACGCGCTCAGCTTCGACGATTACCGGGACATCCGCTTCAATCCCGACCGGGCCCTCCTGGGAAGCGCGGGCGGACCGTTCCGGATGCAGCTGTTCCATCTCGGCTTCCTCTATCGCCGCCCTGTTACGGTGAACGTGCTGCGGGACGGGGTGCCGACGCCGGTCCCCTATCAGCGGGAATTGTTCAATTACGGCCGCAACCGCATCGAACGACCGCTGCCGGTCAATCTGGGCTTTGCGGGCTTCCGCCTCCATTACCCGCTCAACGACCCGAAGGTCCTCGACGAGGTGATCGCCTTCCTGGGCGCCAGCTATTTCCGCTTCCTCGGCATGGATCAGAAATATGGGATCTCCGCCCGGGGACTGGCCATCAATGTGGAAGGCGGCGAGGCGGAGGAGTTCCCGCATTTCCGCGAGTTCTGGGTCGAAATGCCCAAGCCCCACGCCGAGCGGGCGACGGTCTTCGCCCTGCTCGACAGCCCCTCCGTGGCCGGGGCCTACCGCTTCCACATCTACCCCTCGAAGGAAACCACCGTCGAGGTGACCGCCACGCTGTTCCCCCGGCAGAGCATCCCGAATGTGGGTCTCGCCCCCCTCACCTCCATGTACTTCGAGGGTGAGAACGACCGGCACCAGACGGACGATTTCCGGCTCGAACTCCATGATTCGGACGGGCTCCTGATCCAGTCGGGCGCCGGCGAATGGATCTGGCGCCCCCTGCGCAACCCCGAGCGCAAGACGATCTCGTCGTTCCAGGACAACAACCCGCGCGGCTTCGGCCTGATGCAGCGCGACCGGGTCTTCGAGAACTATCAGGACCTCGAAGCCTATTACCACAAGCGGCCCGGCTACTGGGTCGAGCCCATGGGCAACTGGGGCGAGGGTCAGGTGGAACTGGTCGAGATCCCGACGCCGGACGAGACCCACGACAACATCGTCGCCTATTGGCAGCCGAACCAGCCATACGAGCCGGGACAGGAGATCGCCATTTCCTATCGGCTCCGCGCCGTGGCGGCGGTCGGAGGGATGCACCCGGGAGGCAAGGCCATCAACACCTTCCAGGCTCCTCCCCGCGCCAGCGGCACGAACGCCCCGAGCGATCCGACCCACCGCCGCTTCATCATCGACTTCGCGGGCGGGAACCTGCCCTATTACCTGGGCGACCCGGGACAGGTGCAGCTCGTCCCCTCCACCTCGGCCGGGACGATCACCCACACCTTCATCGTTCCCAACGATCACACCAAGGGCTTCCGGGCCGCCATCGACGTGAAGCTCGAGCCGGGACAGTCCACCGATCTGCGGGCATTCCTCAAGGCCGGGAACCGGACCCTGACCGAAACCTGGACCTATCCCTGGTCCGTCGATTGATCGTTCCGGCGGCAGGAGATCTTGCCAAGGGCATTCGGAGCGCGCAGAAGCTGGCATGAACGGCGGATCTCCTGCCGGATGAGGGATTGCTGCGCATGAAGCCGAATGCTTGCCTGGCTGGAATGTTGGCCCTTTGTCTCGGCTGGGGCGCGGATCGCGCCCTGGCGCAGCAGCCATTGACCGAGGTGACCTTCGGGACGAACTGGATCGCGCAAGGAGAGCACGGCGGCTATTATCAAGCGGTCGCGGACGGGACCTACGAGAAGTACGGCCTCAAGGTCACCATCGTGCCCGGCGGCCCGCGCGCCAACAACCGCATGCTCATGACGGTCGGCAAGCTCGACTTCTATATGGGCGGCAGCATGATCCAGGCCTTCTCGGCGGTCGAAAAGGACATCCCGACGGTCGTTGTCGCCGCGCATTTCCAGAAGGAGCCCCAGATGCTCCTGAGCCATCCGGGGCAGGGTTTCGACACGTTTCCGGACCTCAAGAAATCCAACGACATCCTCCTCTCGAAGGACGGCTTCGCCACTTTCTATCAATGGATGAAAGCGGAATTCGGCTTCAAGGACGAGCAGGTGAAGCCCTACGGCTTCAACCCGGCTCCCTTCATGGCCAACAAGAAGGCCGTCCAGCAGGGTTACGTCACCTCCGAGCCGCTCACCATCGAGAAGGCGGCGGGCTTCAAGCCCAACGTGTTCCTCCTCGCGGATCACGGCTTCAGCACCTACTCGACGACGGTCGAGACGCGGCGCGAGGTGGTGGAGAAGAACCCCGACCTGGTGCAGCGCTTCGTCGATGCCTCCACGATCGGCTGGTACAATTATCTCTATGGCGACAATGCCGAGGCGAACGCG
Organism: Microvirga sp. GCM10011540; assembly: GCF_042650665.1. Classification (NCBI taxonomy): domain Bacteria; kingdom Pseudomonadati; phylum Pseudomonadota; class Alphaproteobacteria; order Hyphomicrobiales; family Methylobacteriaceae; genus Microvirga; species Microvirga sp. GCM10011540. The sequence continues at coordinate 85,755 of NZ_JBHSBQ010000139.1, forward strand.
CTGATCAAGCGCGACAATCCCGAGATGACCGACGAGCTCCTGGCCTATTCGGTTGCCAAGATGAAGGAGCACGGCATCGTCGATTCCGGCGACACCGCGACCCTCGGCATCGGCGCCATGACGGATGCGCGCATGAAGGACTTCTTCGACAAGATGGTGAAGGCGGGCCTGTTCAAGGCCGATCTCGACTACAAGAAGGCCTATACGCTCCGGTTCGTGAACAAGGGCGTCGGGCTGAACCTGCGGCACTAGGAGTGGCGGCCCTGCCGCGAGCGATGACCGAGGCCGTCCCGTCCCTCGTTTGCCTGCAAGGCGTGACCAAGGTCTTCGCCAGCGGCGTCACCGCCCTGTCCGATCTCGATCTTGACGTGCGGCCGGGCGAGCTTCTCTCTCTGCTCGGCCCCTCGGGATGCGGCAAGTCGACGGCCCTGCGGATCATCGCCGGCCTCGCGCATCCGACGAGCGGATCCGTCGCCTGGCCGGGCGCCGCGGCGCAGGACCACCGGGGCGAGATCGGCTTCGTCTTCCAGGAGCCGACCCTGATGCCCTGGGCCAACGTGGCCGACAATGTATGGCTCCCCTTGCGCCTGCGCGGCGTCTCGAGGCGCGATGCGGCCGGGAGCATCGCGGCTGCTCTCGCCCTCGTCGGCCTTGAAGGCTTCGCCGCAGCCTATCCTCGCGAACTCTCCGGCGGCATGAAGATGCGCGTCTCCATCGCGAGAGCCCTCAGCCTCAAGCCGCGCCTGCTGCTGATGGACGAGCCCTTTGCAGCCCTCGACGAGATCACGCGGTTCAGGCTGAACGACGACCTCCTGCGGCTCCAGGGCGAGTTGGGCTGCACCGTCGTGTTCGTGACCCACTCCATTTACGAGAGCGCCTATCTCTCCAACCGCATCGCGATCATGTCGCCGCGGCCGGGCCGGATCGTCGCCGAAATCGAGGGCACTGCGCGCAACGAGCGCGGCACGGACTTCCGTACGAGCGCCCGCTATGCCGAGCTGTGCCGGCGGATTTCGCGGCAGCTCGAAGCGCCCATTGCCGGTGCATCGTCATGAAACCGGCGAATGTCACGCCACGCGGTTTCCTCAGGCTGCTGCTGCCGGCAGCCGTCCTCGCCATCGCGGTCGGGACATGGGAGATCTATATCCGCGCCGCTGCCGTGCCGCCCTACATCCTGCCTGCCCCGAGCCTCATCCTGCGGACGATGGTCGCGGATTGGCCGCTTCTGTCGGCATCCCTGCTGACCACCCTTAAGACCACGCTCCTGGGCCTGATCCTGGCCGTCGTCGGCGGCGTGGCTCTGGCGGTTCTGTTGAGCCTGTCGCGGATCGTGGAATATTCGCTCTATCCCTTCGCCGTGGTGCTGCAGGTCACGCCGGTCATCGCCATCGCACCCCTGCTCCTGATCTACATGCCGCAGGATGCGGCCGTGCTCGCCTGCGCGTGGCTGGTGGCATTCTTCCCTATCCTGTCGAACACGATGCTGGGCCTCCATTCCGTCGACAGGAACCTGCTGGAGCTTTTCGAGCTCTACGGCACCTCGCCCCTGCAGACCCCTTGGACACGCTTCCGCGCGCGTCTCAGGGCGCTCTGGATCCTGCGCCGCCCGGCGGCCCTGCCCGCCTTTCTCACCGGACTGCGCATCGCCGGCGGCCTTTCCCTGATCGGCGCCGTCGTCGCCGAGATGGCGGCAGGCTCGGCGGGAGCGGGATCGGGTCTCGCCTACCGCATCATCGAGAGCCAGTACCGGCTCAACATCCCGCGCCTCTTCGCGGCTCTCGTGCTCCTGGCGCTGACGGGCGTGATCGTCTTCCTTCTCCTCTCCGCCTTCGCCCACTTCCTGCTGCGGCGATGGCATGAAAGCGCCTTGGCGCGCGAGGCATAGGCCTTGTCCAAGGCTCACAGGTCGCAGAACTTCTCCACCAGTTCGGCGACGTGGAGCGTCTGACGGCCGGTCCCCTGCTCGATCTGCTCCCGGCAGCTGAACCCGTTTGCCAGGATCAGCACATCCTCATCCGCCTCCCGCACCATCGGCAGCAGCACCCTTTCACCGGCCGCGAGACCGACATCGTAGGTCTCGGCCGCGAACCCGAAGGCCCCTGCCATGCCGCAGCAGCCGGACGGCAGGAAGCGGTAGTCGAGACCGAGGCTGTCGAGCAGGTGGCGCTCGCCTTCGGTCTTGATGACTGCATGCTGGTTGCAGTGGATCTGCACATAGGCCCTGCCGCCGCCTCTCGCGACGTTCAGCTCCTCGGCCTGCTGACAAAGAAAGTCGCTGAAGAAGACCGTCTGCTCCTTCAACCGCCTGGCACGGGGATCGTCCGGGAAAAGGCCCGTGAGTTCATCCTTGAAGGCCGCGACGCAGGCCGGTTCGAGGCCGACGATGGGGGTGCCGTCCTCGATCTCCGCATGAAGGGTCCTCATGGTCTGCCGCCACAGCCGCTTCGCCGTGGGCAGCATCCCCTGATCGAAGAGCGGACGACCGCAGCACAGGGGGCGGTCGGGGATCGTGACCTCATAACCCATGGCCTCCAGCACCCGCGTGGCGGCGATTGCCGTCTCGGGGCGGAAGAAGTTGTTGAAGGTGTCGGGCCAGAGCAGAACCCGGGGCCGATCCGTCGGCGGGTTGCGGCGACGCCTGAACCAATCCGTGAAGGTCTGGTGGGCGAAGGCAGGCATGGTTCGCTGCTGATGGATGCCGCCCAATGCCTTGGTGACATTGCGCAGCAGCGGCATCTGGGTGGTGAGGTTGGCGAGTCGCGGCGTCTTCGAGCCCAGCCGGGCCCACCAATAGATCAACCCCATCGTATAGGCCGAGCGCGGACGCAGCCGCCGCTTGTAGTAATGGGCGCGGAATTCGGCCTTGTAGGTCGCCATGTCCACGTTGACGGGACAATCGCTCTTGCAGCCCTTGCAGGCCAGGCAGAGCTTGAGCGCATCCTCGACCTCGTCGCTGCGCCAGCCTTTCGTCAGCGGCCCGCCGTGCAGCATCTCGAACAGCATGCGGGCCCGGCCACGGGTCGAACTCTTTTCCTCGTGGGTCACGAGGTAGCTCGGGCACATCACCTGGTCCTTGCTGTCGTGGCGGCGGCACTTGCCGACGCCGACGCAGCGCTCGACCGCACCCTGGAAGCCGCCCTCCTCCTCGAAGTGGAAGTGGGTGTCGAGCTTCGGCGGCCGATAGCTCGGGCCGAGCCGCAGGTTGGACGTGATCGGGTAGGGATCCACGATCTTGCCAGGATTCATCCTGCCCTGCGGATCCCAGATGGCCTTGAACTCGCGGAAGGCCTGGATCAGCTCCGGCCCGTACATCTTTTCCAGCAGATCCGCGCGGGACTGACCATCGCCATGTTCCCCCGACAGGGATCCGCCGTAACGCACCACGAGATCGGCAGCTTCGTCGAGAAAGCGACGCCAGGTCTCGATCCCCTCCTCGCTGTCGAGATCGAAACTGACGCGGCAATGGACCAGACCATCGCCGAAATGGCCGTACATGGGCGAGATGTAGCCGTATTTGTCGAAGAGGGCCTTCAGATCGCGCAGGTAATCGCCGAGGCTTTCCGGCGTCACGGCGGTGTCCTCCCACCCCTCCCAGGTCTCGGGCCTGTCGGGCACGTAGGCGCTGCCGGGAAGCCCCGCCCGTCGCACCGCCCAGATCCGCTCCTCCGCCTCGTCCCGGCAGATCAACTTGGCCTCCGCGTGCGGCAGAGCCTCGAACTGCGCGACGAGCCGCCGCCCCTTCTCGGCGGCTTCCTCTTCGGTCTCGCCGCCAAACTCCACCACCAGCCAGTCGCAGCCCTGCGGCAGAAGATTCATGTCGCTCTCGTGCAGGTGCTTGCGCAGCATCGAGTCCACGAGGAAGTGGTCGATTCCCTCCACGGCCAGCGGCTCGTGCTCCAGGATCCGCGGCACCATATCGGCAGCCTGGAAGATGTCGGGAAAACCGATGATCACGAGAACGCGCTCGCGCGGGCTCGGAACGAGCGTGAGCGTCGCTCCGAGCATGGTGACGCAGGTGCCTTCCGTTCCGACGAGAGCCTTGGCGATATCGAAGCCGTTCTCCGGCAGCAGCTTGTCGAGATCGGCATAGCCCGAGACCCGTCTCGGAATTTTCGGGAAACGCTCCCGTATCAGGTCGGCATACCGGCGCCGGAAGGCGTCGAGACTCCGGTAGATCTCCGCCCGCCGCCCACCCGCCGCCAGGATGGAGCGCAGTTCGGAATCGCTGGTGGGGCCGACGCTGAGGCGCAGGCCGTCATAGGTCAGGATGTCCAGCGCCTCGACATTGTCGGCGGTACGTCCCGCCTGGACCGAATGCACCCCGCAGGAATTGTTGCCGATCATCCCTCCCAGGGTGTTGTGGCTGTGCGTGGCGGGGTCCGGTCCGAAGGTCAGATGGTGGCGCTCGGCCGCGTCCCGAAGGGCATCGAGAATGCAGCCCGGTTCGACCCTGGCCCGCCGCCGCTCCGGATCGAGCTCGAGAATGCGGTTGAGGTATTTCGAGAAGTCGATCACCACGGCCGTGTTGCAGGTCTGACCTGCCAGACTCGTGCCGCCCCCTCGGGCCACGAGCGGCACCTCGTGCCTGCGGCAGACCTCCACCGCCTTGACCACATCCTCGGTCGTCTTCGGCACGACGACGCCGATCGGGACCTGACGGTAATTGGACGCATCGGTGGCATAGAGCGCCCGGTCGCCGTTGCTGAAGCGCACCTCGCCCTGGATGGCGGCTTTCAGTTCGCGCACGAGGGTGTCCGGATCGGGCGCGGGGATCGAGGCGCTCTTGATCCTACCGCCCGGCGTCCACCGGCGTCGACGCTCCTGTAGGGAGCGGCGGGAATCCGTCTTCAGCACATTCGCCAAGAGGCACCTCCTCTCGCATTCCGATCGCGGCTCATACCGCGAAGCGTTCGGCATCCGCGTGCTTGAACGTAAGTCCGTGGCCGGGCCGCGACAGATCCGGCCCGATGACCCCGTGCTTGGCTACCGGCGCTCCATCGAAGAGCATCTGCTCGATGCGGGCGTGATCGTGGAACCACTCCACATGACGCAGCCGCGGGGCCGCACAGCAGACGGGGAGATGGAGCGCGGGTGCGGTATGCGCAGACAGCGGCAGCGGCTGGGCATCGGCCAGGGCCGCGGCCTTCAGGAACCCGGTATAACCGCAGCACCGGGTCGCATCCGCCTGGAGCACGTCGACGGCGCCCGCATCCATCATCCGCTTGAAATAGAACGAGTCGTATCCGTATTCGCCGGCGGCAATCTCGATGGGGGCCGGAGCCCGGTCCCGCAGGAGCCGCAGGCCGTCGAGATCGTCGCTGGAGACCGGCTCCTCGAACCAGATCACGCCGAGGTCGGCGGCGCGCTCGGCAAACATCAACGCCTCCTTGCGGTCGAAGGCGCCATTGGCATCGATCATCAAGGCGGCATCGCCGATCGCCTCCTTTGCCAGCGTCATGCGGTCCATGTCCTTCCTGGGCTCGCTGCCGATCTTCATCTTCACGAAGCGGCAGCCATCCTCGTGCACCCAGCGACCCAGCTGCTCCTTGAGGCGGTCGTGGGAATAGGTCGTGAAGCCGCCGCTTCCGTAGACCGGCACCTCATCCCGCGCCTGACCGAACAGCTGCGCCAGAGGAATCCCCAGAAGGCGCGCCTTGAGATCCCAGAGAGCGACATCGACCGCGGAGATTGCCGTCGCCGCGATCCCTCGCGAACCCAGATTGCGCATCTGCGCCACCATTGCCTGCCAGAGACGCGGAATGGCAAAGGCGTCCTCCTGCATGAGAACAGGAGCCAGGGTCGAGGCGATCAGAGGCACGGCAGCGAGCGTCGAGTAGGTATAGCCCAGCCCGGTCCTTCCGCCGGCGGCGATCTCGACCGTGACGAGGGTCGTGCGCTCCCAGGCGAAGGTGCCGTCCGCCTCGGGCGCATCGGTCGGTATGCGATAGGCCCGAGCGGCGACCTCCTCGATCGGTGCTTCGACCCGGCGCATTGCGCGCCTCCCGCCTCAGATGATCTCGCGGACCGTATTGGAGGCCACGGTCAGCGCGATCTTCGAGGCGTTCGGCGTTCCGCTCGCGAGGGACTGCGCCAGCTTCGCCGCCTGCTTCGCGTCGACTTTCGGCGGCATCGGCGGCTCGTGCGGGTCGACCACGGCCTCGATCAGGACCGGTCCCGGCGTCGCGAGAGCCTGCCGGAGGATGTCTCCGCACCGCTCGGGATCGTCGATGGTGAAGCCCTGCACGCCGAACCCCCTCGCGACCGTCGCGAAGTCGATCGGCTGAAGCTCGCAGCCGTATTCCGGATTGCCGAGGAAGACCATCTGCTCCCACTTGATCTGTCCCAGCGTGTTGTTCTTGATGACGACGATCTTGACGTCGAGGTTGTACTTCACGGCTGTGGCAAGTTCGCAGCAGAGCATGGTGAGCCCGCCATCGCCCACGAAGGCGACGACCTGGCGCCCCGGATAGGCGACGGCCGCCGCATTCGCATAGGGCAACCCGCACGCCATGGTGGCCAGATTGCCCGAGCACGAGAACATCATGTTGCCGCGAATATCCACGTGCCGCGCGATCCAGGTGGTGATGGTGCCGGAGTCGGTCGCCAGGATGGCATCGTCGGACAGGAGCTTGTTGAGCTCGTGTGCCACCACCTGCGGCTTCATGGGCGTGTCCATGCGGGTGCCGCGCTCATGCATGAGCTCCCGCCACTCCTCCATGCCCTTTTGCGCCTTTTCGAGAAATGACCGGTCCTGATGGTGGTCGAGGCGCGGGAGGAGCATCTGCAGGACCCGGGCGGAATCGCCGACCAGCGCCGCATCGACCGGATAGCGCAGGGAGACGCGCTTCGGATCGAGCTCGATCTGGACGCATTTCGCCTGTCCTGGCTCAGGGTAGTACTCGATATAGGGGAAGCTCGATCCGACGATGAGAAGCGTGTCGCACTCTTCGAGCGCCTCCTGCGAGGGACGGGTTCCGAGGAGGCCGGTTCCTCCCGTGGTCAGAGGGTGATCGTCAGGCACGGCGCCCTTGCCGAGAAGCGGCTTCAGGATCGGCGCCCCGAGCCGCTCGGCCACTGCGATCAGCAGGTCGCGGGCGTGCAGCGCCCCGCGCCCCGCCAGGATCGCGATCTTCTGGCCCTCGTTCAGAATTGCCGCCGCCCGCGCGAGCTGATCCTCGTCCGGCATGTGGGCGCTTTCCGCCATCAGGTCGGAGACGTGGTCGGGCAGGTTGCGCTTGGACCGTTTTCCGGACGAGACCGGCTGGGACTGCAGGTCCACCGACATGGTGATGTGGGCGACGCCGCGATAGGCAAGGGCCGTCCGGCAGGCCAGCTCCACCACGTTCTCCACATGGGTCGGCCCCATGATGCGGGTGTTGTAGACGGACACGTCCATGAACAGCTTGTCGAGCTCCACATCCTGCTGCGTGTAGGTGTGCAAGAGATCGTGGAACTGGAGCCCGGTGATCGCGAGCACCGGCTGCCCGTCGAGCTTCGCGTCGTAGAGGCCGTTGAGGAGATGAATGCCGCCCGGACCGGAGGTCGCGAGGCATACCCCGAGGCGCCCCGTGTACTTGGCGTAGGCACAGGCCATGAAGGCGGCCGCCTCCTCGTGGCGAACCTGGACGAAGCGGATCGCATCCTTCCTCTGCCGCAACGACTCCATGATCCCGTTGATGCCGTCGCCCGGAATGCCGAAGATGGTGTCGACTCCCCAGTCGATCAGCGTGTCAACGAGCACGTCGGCAGCAGTGGTAGCCATGATCCCTCTCCCGATATTGTCTCCTGGATCTGCTTTGGAGCGAAGCCGGCGAGGCCACACGCCGAACCGCGGCAGTTCCGCAGAGCGCCGTCATCAAAAGGCCAACGATCACCCCCCTGGCCCGTTCCCGCCCGAGCTTCGGGAAGTCCGCATTCCCAGTACACCATCGTACAATTTGCGCCGGATATCCGAACGCGCCGGGAGAGAAGTCCGTTGTCGGGGAGGAACAAGCCCATCGTACGGTCGAGGCGCCTCCATGAAGTCCAAACTCATTCATGACGCTCAGGGACTGCGCACCTACGCCGTCGTGCTGGCGATCGGCGATGAAATCGGCCATGTGTTGCAGACCTTCGCCGAGAAGGAACGGCTTTCCGCAGCCCAGGTGACCGCCATCGGCGCATTCGAGGAGGCAACCCTCGCATTCTGGGTCTGGGAAACCAGGAAATACGAGGAGATTCCGGTGCGCGAGCAGGTCGAGGTGCTTTCGCTCAACGGCGACATTGCGCTGGACGAGCACGGCAGGCCGAAGCTTCACCTGCACGCGGTGCTCGGGCGCCGCGACGGCTCGACAATCGGCGGGCATCTGATGAACGCGCGTGTCCGGCCGACGCTGGAGGTCATCGTCACAGAGGCTCCCGCGCACCTGCGGCGGAAGGAGGATTCCGAAACGGGCCTGCCCCTGATCCACATCGACGATTGACCGCGGAGCCGACCGTTCCGTCGGGCTCGGACTCGCGAGCGGATTCGGGAACAACAAGGCATGAGCAATGTTGGCTCCGAGCCAACGGGAACCCCATCACATGCCGCAAGCACCCGGAGAACAGACTCCCGGGGCCGAGTCAGGAATTCTGCACTCAAGGCCCCAGTCCATCGAGCCGCCGAAAGGCGGCCCATCCGGCCTGCAGGACCTGGGCCTCGGGAGAGGGCGGGACGGAAAGGTTCTCGTGCGTTCCGCGGCCGACAGGACTCGACCGGCACCGCTGATCCTTGCGCTTCATGGGGCCGGCGGCGTTGCCGCTCAGGTGATCGATCTCTTCGCGAAACATGCCGAGGCCCATGGCATCATCGTCCTGGCGCCGGAATCGCGTACGTCGAGCTGGGATGTCATCCGAGGAGGATACGGACCTGACGTGGAGTTCATCGACAGGGCCCTGCAGATGGTGTTTCAGCAGCATGCGGTCGATCCGGAGCGGCTTGCGGTTGCAGGCTTCTCGGACGGAGCATCCTATGCGCTCTCCCTGGGACTGACCAACGGCACCCTGTTCAGCGACATTCTCGCCTTTTCGCCCGGCTTCATGGCACCCACGCAGCAGGACGACGCCCCCCGGATCTTCATCTCCCACGGAGAGCAGGACGAGGTCCTTCCCATCGGCGCCTGCAGCCGCCGCATCGTGCCGCTGCTGCAGCGTGCCGGCTACGACGTGGATTACCGCGAGTTCGGCGGCGGACACGTCGTCCCCGACGAGATGGTCGGCCACGCGGTGACACGGTTCCTGGGCTGACAAACTCTGTACGATAGCGCACGGAAGGCCTTCAGGGACGGGACCTCGGCGGCCTCGACCGAATTCTCCCTGTGAACTGGCGCAGGGCCGTTGCTCCCAGACTGCTCCTTGGCCACCGCTCCTGCTCCGGTTCGTTGAATGCGCGATCCATGCTTCTACTGCAGCCCCATCTGGCTCCCGGCAGCCAGGTGGGGCTTTCTTTGAGAGTCCCCCCTTCCTGGCTGACCCGCGGGATGATGGTGTATTGAACTTTCTGCGCCAGCACCTCGTTTCCGTGTGCCGGCGTCCATGGAGGGGACCCGATGCTTTCGCAGAATCAGCAGAACACCGACCTGCATCTCAAACCGCTGATCCAGGCTCCGGTCTTTCCGACGACATCCACCGAATTCATCAATGTCATGGCGCATTACCATCGCGCCGAGATCGCCCGAATGGCCGGCTGGCGCGATCGCATCGACCGCACCACGAACTGGGCGATCACGGTGGTGGCCGCCATGCTGTCCCTGTCGTTGTCCACCCCGACAGCCCACCATGGCGTGCTGCTCTTCGCGATGGTTCTCGTCCTCCTGCTCCTCGTGATCGAGGCAAGGCGCTACCGGTTCTTCGACGTCTATCGCAGTCGCGTGCGACGGATGGAGCGCAATTACTTCGCGCAGATCTTCTCACCGGAATCCGGCACGACCGACGAGTGGATCCACGCCCTGGGGGCGGACCTTCGCAAGCCCCTGTTCCTCATCAGCACGAACCAGGCGATCTCCCGGCGCCTGCGCCGCAACTATTGCTGGATGTTTCTGATCCTGCTGATGGCATGGCTGGTCAAGACGACCTTCATCAGCATGACGGAGAGCGCGGTTCAGGCCGAGCTCGTCGATTCCCTCGACGAATGGTGGCGCAACGCAGCGGTCGGCCCGATCCCCGGCTGGATCGTGGTGATCGCGGTCGTGATCTTCTATGCCTGGATCCTCTTTGCGACATTCCGCAAGCGGGTCCGCAAGGGTGAGATGATCTATGGCGACGTGCATGTCTGAGGGGGCGCACCTGCCGACGAGAGGCGTCCCCGGAGCGCGTCCATCTACGCTCGAAAAGGCTGGCTCAGAACGATTTCCTGGTCCTGGATATGACCGGACCGGGCATCGATCTTCAGCTCGTACAGCTTGTCTTCGCGCTGGGCGCGGACGCTGAAGGTATCGCCGCTGCGCTTGATCTCCTGGACGCGCGCCCAGCCCTGTCGCCTGAGCATCGTTTCCACCTGGGAACTCTTGAGACGCTGCGGCTGCTTGAGATCGCCCGTGTGAACGTCGACGTACAGCTCGACAGGTTCTCCGTGCCATTCCGCCGTGGCGCGGTAGACGTCGCCCTCGCGCCGCCAGTTCCTGATCGCCCTTATTCCCTTCTCCCTCAGCAGGGACCTGTAGGTCGTCTGGCGGATCTGGGCTTCGAGCTCGGAATCGCTGTCCTTGGCGGAAACGGCGGTTGCCGCCCTGACTATGGAGCGGCCCGAATGGCCGATTTCCGGGCGCGGGCTCGCAGGCCGGGCCTCCCGCAGCAGCGCGGTTTCGGGCGGGGACATGGATGCAAAGCCCTCATAGGCCAGCACAGCCACCCCAATCAGACAGCCTCCGAGGAAAGCGGTCGTGCGAACGACCCTTTGATGCAGATCCATTTCCTCCTCCGCCTCGTTCCGGCCGGAGAGGCCGCAGAAGAGCCCCTGTTCATTCCATGGCGAAGCCTCTGCCATACGACAAGGGCCCAACCCGTGAACAGGTGAATTGTTCGTGACAGGGTTCATTAGCGTACTGTCTTTGCCGAGATCGGCGGCTGTTCGGAAGCTCCGGCGCCTCCCAGGGTTTCCCAGGCGCAGGCGGAGCCGCCGCGAGAGGGCAGAAGACTTGCACCGGCAGCGGCAAAGTCGGAATGTTCCGTTCAGCGTGGCCTGAGCCTATGCGAGAGGATGCCGCCCGATGGCTAGCGCCTTGGACCGACAGGATGGACTGCCTCAACCCGGCAGATCGGGCATCGCCGGCATGCCGGCGAGTGCCCGTTCGCTCGTCCGCTCGCAGCGCCTGATCGTTTCGCTCATCCTCGCGGCTGCGATCCCCGTACTCCTGTTCGGGGGCTGGATGGCTTACCTGACGGCCGACCAGGAAAGAACGGAAGCCCGCCGCGCGGCGCAGGCTACGGTGGCGCGCGTTGCGGAGCAGGTGAGCGCGAGCATCGCCAAGGAACTCGAGGTCGCTGAGGCGCTCGCCGGCACATCGGCCTTGGACGGGACGAATCTGGAGATGTTCTACGAGGAGGCGCAGCGCCTCACGGCCGCGCGACCATTATGGGAGACCGTTTCCCTGATCAGGCCCGACGGCACCCAGGTTCTCAACATCCTGCGACCGTTGGGCGAGCCGCTCGGCCTGACGCCGGACCAGGAGAGCTTCGACGAGATCATCAAAGGCGCTCCCTTCGCCATCGGCGGCATCGGTCCCGTCGGTCCCTTATCGGGAAAGCGGCTGGTCTCCCTGCGCGTGCCGGTCAACCGGAACGGGGCGCTGCGCTACGTTCTGACCATCAGTCTCGTTCCGAGCCAGATCAGCGCCATTCTCCGGGATGCGGGCGCTCCGGAATCGTGGGTCGGCGTCATCGTCGACGCACGGGGCAACGTCATTGCCCGCACACTCGCGGAGAGCACGGAGATCGGCCAGCCGGCAAGCATCTCGGTCCGCGAGGCGATCCGGCGCGGATCCGAAGGCTTCTATGACGGTCGTACGCTGGAGGGCACGGAAGTCGAGACCGTCTATCGCAAGATCCCCGATATGGGCGGATGGTCGGTCCATTTCGGCATCCCCACGGAAGCTCTCAACAGACCGGTCCTGCGGTCCCTCGCGGCCCTCGTCGCCGGAGGCGTCACAAGCCTGGCTCTCGCAGGAGGACTGGCCCTCCTCGTCGCCCGCGACATCGCTCAGCGCCGCCGCGAGGAAGAGGCCCGGAGCATGCTGGCCCTGAGCGTCAGCGAGGAGCGTGGCGCGGTGGCCGTGGAGGCTGCCGATCTCGGCACCATGCGCTGGGATCCCGAGCGCCAGGAGGTGATGGGATCGGAGCGACTGCGCACGCTTCTCGGCTTGCCCCCGTCGTCGTTCGCAGGGCCGGAAGCCGTCTGGCCGGCGAGCCGCTTCCTCGCGGCTCTTCATCCGGAGGACCAGCCCCGCATGCAGGACGCCGTCAGCCGTTGCCTGGAGGAGAACAGCCCCATCGATATCGAGGTCCGCGCCATTCGCCCGGACGGACATTCTCACTGGGTGCGCTTCAATGGCCGCCGTCCGATGGACGCCTCCGGCGCTCCTCCCGTGATCCATGGGGTCGTTTCGGACATCGAACCGCGGAAGCGTGCCGAGGCCGAGCGCCTGCACCTCCTGAGGCGCCTGGCCGAAGCACAGGAGAACGAGCAGCGCCGCATCGCGCGCGAACTGCACGATCAGGTGGGCCAGACGGTAACGGGGCTCTCCCTCGGCCTGAAGGGTCTCGAGCGTGCTTTGGAGAGCGGCACGGTTTCGGACGGCGTCCGCGAGCAGTTGCGGTGGCTGCAGACACTCGCCAACGAGATCGGACGCGACATTCATCGCGCCGCCTCCGATCTGAGGCCGAGCGCCATCGACGACCTGGGGCTCCACAAGGCGCTGGCCGCCTATGTGGCCGAATGGGGAAAGGTTTCGCAGATCGAGGTCGACCTGCAGACCATCGGCCAGGTTCGCCGCTTGCCGGCTCCCATCGAAACGGCAACGTACAGGGTGGTTCAGGAGGCCCTGACGAACGTCCTCAAGCATGCCGAGGCTCGAAGCGTCAGCATTGTCCTGGAATACAGGGCGCGGCAGCTGCGCGTGCTCGTCGAGGACGACGGCCGGGGCTTCGACCCGGAGACGACAACGAACGACGGAGCAGGCAGCCTGACCGACACCAGCGAGAAGCGGATTCACCTCGGCATCATCGGCATGCGGGAGCGTCTGGGCCTGCTCGGCGGAACCCTGACCTTGGAATCCTCGCCGGGATCCGGGACAACCGTCATCATCCAAGTGCCGATTCAATCACCTGGACCTTCAGCATGAGCCCTATCCGCATTGCCCTCGCAGACGATCATCCCGTCGTCCTGGCCGGAGTAAAGGCCCTCCTGCAGGCGGCCCCCGATTTCGAAGTGGTCGGAGAGGCCGTCTCGGGCCAAGCCGCGCTGGAGCTTTTCGTCGAAACCAGGCCGGACGTGGCGGTAATCGACATTTCCATGCCCGATCTCAACGGCCTCGACCTGGCCGAGACGCTCGCGCAGGCTTGCCCGCAGGTGAAGATCCTCGCCCTCACCGTGCATGAGGACAGGGCCTACGTGCAGCGCCTGCTTCAAGCGGGCGCCCGAGGCTATCTGCTTAAACGCTCCGCCGCCGACGATCTGGCTCGCGCCATCCGGGCCATCGCGTCCGGCGGGATCTATCTGGATCCCTCTGTAGCCGAACGGGCCCTCGCGGACCCGGCAAAGCCGAACGGCCAGGACCCGAATGCAACCTCCCAGGAAGAGCTGAGCGCGCGCGAAGGCGACGTCCTCAAGCTGACGGCGCAGGGCTTCACCAACAAGGAGATCGCCTTGCGCCTGGAAGTCAGCATCAAGACCGTCGAGACCTACAAGGCCCGTGCGGCTGCGAAGCTTGGCCTGCGCACCCGTGCGGAGATCGTCCGGTATGGCGTGGCGCAGGGCTGGCTCGAGGATATCGACCGGCCCTGAAACGCTCCAGCCACGCTGTCGGACCGGCTCCTGACACGCCCCTTGTCAGGCATTTCCTGACAGGGATGCGGTCTTGCCCGACTACGCACGATGCCGTCGAACCTCCATCATAGACCTCAAGCAGAAGGGGAATCCGGGGCAATGCGATTCGTGTCGAAACACGGGTCGCGCACGAAGTTGGAGGTTGCCAATGCCAACCAGGCCCAATCTCGGCCCAGGTTTCATTCTCTCGTCGCATTCCGGCCCCTCGCCGGTCCTCCTGCGGGATCAGCACAGATCCGAGGCTCCGTTCCGGAACAGGCTCCTTCAGGCGCTGCAGCAGGATGTGGCCGACGGCCTGCGCCCCCGCCTGGAGCGCGTGGAGCTCAAGCGGCGCCAGATCCTCCACGAACGGCACATTCCCCTGACCCATGCCTATTTTCTGGAGCAAGGTGCGGCATCGCTGCTCCTGCGGGCGGGAGACGAGGGCATGATGGAGGTCAGCACCCTCGGACGCTCCGATTTCGTCGGCGTACCTCTCGTCATGAACAGCCGCCGCACGCCCTGCCGGTGCGTGGTCCAGGCACCCGGCTCGGCCTTGCGGATCGAAGCCGACGACCTGGAGAATGCCCTTGCGGAGTTCCCGGCCCTGCACCGTCTCCTGCTCGGCTATGCGCAGGCCGCCATGACCGAAGCGGCGCAGCTCGCCGTGTGCAATTCCTGCCACAACCTGAAGCAGCGGCTTGCGCGGTCGCTCCTCGTCGCCAGCACCCGTCTAGGGGAAAACGAGCTCCCGCTGACGCACGAGATCTTGAGCCGCGCCCTTGGCGTCCGGCGGGCCAGCGTGACCATCGCCATGGGGCAGATGGAGGAGGCCGGCATCGTGAGCCGGGGGCGTGGGCGGGTCGAGATCCTGGACAGGCCGAAGCTCGAAGCCGAGGCCTGTGGCTGCCACCGGATCCTCTGCGGCGAATACAGGCGCCTCGTCTGCACCGGGGACGACGCGCAACGCAACCTGCCTTGGAGTTCCCCCTACGAAGCAACCTCATCGGTGTTCTAGCCAAGGATGCTGACATGTCGAACCTGCGCCTTGCCCTGATCGACGAAGGCCGCTGGAACGTGCGCGCCCCTGCCCCGGACCTTGACCCAAACGCCTATGAGGAGGCGCTCGACCGGGCGCTCCTGGCCCTCAGGGAGATCGAAAGACGGTACGACTGGGAGAAGGCGGCCATCGAAGAAACACTCCATCCCCAGCCGTGGAAGGACTGGCGTCTGGAGCAGCTCTCCAAGCGCCGCAGGCGCGAACGGGAGCCGCTCGTTCAGCTGGTATGCTCCCTGCACCATCAGGCCACATGCCTGCAGATGGTATCGGGTCTGCCGCTCGCCGCCCGGGAGGCGCCCGGAGATCGCCCGGCGCCCGGCCATGGGAGGCGGGCCTCCTGAACGGCCCTCGGGCCGCCGGGAGCTTCGGCGCTCTTCCGGCACTCTTATTCAAGCCTCCTGTGCCCCATATCCCTTGGGCAGCGGCTCCCTCGAATTGTGTCGGCCTGTCATCGAACTGTCACGAGATCCTGCTCAGAGTGCGGAACCATAGCTGGCACCATCGGGGGAAATGGGCATGGACAACGAGGTCAAGCATCCTGGCGTGAAGAGCGTCGGTTGGGCTCTGGTCCAGGCCTCGCGGCTTCACCGGAGCCGCACGGGCGACAAACTCTCCGATCTGGGCCTCTTCGCCGGACAGGAACAAGTGCTTCAGGCCCTTGCGAACTCAGGCCCCATGACGATGGGCGAATTGGCCGCCATCCTGCGGGTGCGCCCCCCGACGGCCTCCAAGACGGTCTCGCGGCTCTCGGCCCTGAAGCTCGTCGAACGCCATACGGAACCGGGCGATGCCCGCATCGTCCGCGTGAAGCTGACGAAGGACGGCAAGCGGAAGGCGGCGTCCATCAATGCCCTCTGGGACGAGGTCGAGGCCGAGTTGCTGGACGGCTTCGACAACAAGGATCGCAAGCGCCTCAGGAAGCTCCTGCGCCGAGCCGCCAAGAACCTCGCCAAGGTGTCGGGGGCGGATCAGACCGGCTTCGACGGCGACGACGAACTGGAAGAGCTTCCCCCTGTCGAGGAGCCCCTGGCGGCAACCGCCTGAGGCGTGGCGGCCTTCCGAGCCCTGTCCGGGGCGCAGGAGGGCCGTGCGTCACGGACATTCGCCGTAACGCAGCCGTGCCGCTAGCATCCTGTGCATGGCAGACACGACGACACACCCGCTTCTGACCAGGAGCTCCCTGCGCCGGCAGCGGCTGATCGGCATCGCTCTCATGTGCGGAGCGCTGATCTGCTTCTCCTGCCTCGATGCGACGGCCAAATGGGTCAACCGCTCCGTCGATCCGCTCGTGACGGTCTGGGCCCGCTACATGTCGGCGTTCCTCCTGACGGCGGCCGTGCTCAATCCCTGGACCCAGCCGGGTCTCCTCAAGACGCGCCGTCTCCCCCTGCAGCTCGTCCGCTCCACCCTGCTCTTCCTGTCGACCCTGTGCAATTTCGTCGCCCTGCAGTATCTGCAGCTCGTCGAGACCATGTCGATCATCTTCTCGACTCCCCTTCTCGTGGCGCTTCTGGCCGGTCCGATCCTGGGGGAATATGTCGGCGCCCGGCGGATGGCGGCGATCGGGGTCGGCTTCGTCGGCATTCTGGTCATCACGCGCCCCGGCCTCGGCGCCATGCACCCGGCCGTGCTGCTCTCCGTGGCCGGAGCGGTCGCCTATGCCTTCTACGGCATCACCACCCGCATGCTCGCCTCCCACGACTCGACCGCGACGACGACGTTCTATTCGGGCCTGGCCGGCATCGTCCTCATGACGCCGCTGCTGCCCTGGATCTGGACGACACCCCCCTCGCCCCTGACATGGCTTCTCCTGGCCCTGACGGGCGTCTTCGGCGGCCTGGGGCACTGGCTCCTGATCCTCGCCCACGCGCGTGCTCCGGCCGCGATCCTGTCGCCCTTCATCTACTCCCAGATCATCTGGATGCTGGCCCTGGGCTACATCCTGTTCGGGGACTGGCCCGATCCCTGGACCTTCGCGGGAGCCGGGATCGTCATCGCCTCCGGGCTCTACTTGCTCTATCGTGAGCGGGTAAGGCATCAGGAACCGGAGCGTTCGGCATGAATGACGCGCCCATCGGCACCCTTCCCGGCGTGGGGCCAGTGACCCAGGGCTGGCTGGAGGAGGCAGGCATCCGCACCGTTGCGGAGCTCCGGGCGGTGGGATCCGTCGATGCCTATCGGCGGCTCAAGTTCATGTTCCCGCGCCGCGTCAGCCTCAACGCCCTCTACGGGATCGAGGCCGCCCTGCGGGGCTGCCATTGGCTCGACCTGCCGCCTTCCGTGAAGTCCGCGCTTCAGCAGGAGGCGAGGACGATCGACGAAGCCCTTCTCAAGGGCGCAGCCTCCCGCTGCAGCCTCTAGACCAGACCGCGACCCCAGACAGGACAGGACGATGACGAAGACCGATATCTTGATGCCGGGACCGATGATGCCGAGCGTGATCGAGGCGCTCGACCGGGATTTCGTTCTGCACCGCCTGTGGGAGCAGAGCGATCGGGATGCCTTCCTCCGCGAGGTCGGCCCGCGGATCCGCGGCCTCGCGGCCAGCACGGTGGCGGGCCGCACGGATGGGACGCTGCTCGGCTACCTTCCCAATCTCGAGGTGATCGCGAGCTTCGGCGTCGGCTACGACAACGTGGACGTGGTGGAAGCGGCCAGGCGGGGCATCGTGGTGACCAACACGCCCGATGTGCTGAATGCGGAGGTCGCCGACCTGACGATCGGCCTCCTGATCGCGACGCTGAGGCAGATCCCCCAGGCCGACCGCTACCTTCGCGCAGGCCAGTGGCTCAAGGCTCCGTTCCCTCTGTCGCCGACCCTGCGGGAGCGGAAGGTCGGCATCATCGGCTTGGGACGCATCGGCAAGGCCATCGCCCGGCGGCTCGAAGGCTTCGACGTCAGCATCGCCTATCACGGCCGGACACGGCAGGAGGGCGTCGCCTATGCCTATCATCCGACCCTGAAGGGAATGGCCGAGGCCTGCGACGTGCTGATCGCCATCACCCCTGGCGGCGCCTCGACGAAGCACCTCATCAATGCGGAGATCCTGAAGGCGCTAGGCCCCAACGGCGTGCTGATCAACGTGGCCCGCGGCAGCGTCGTGGACGAGCGGGCCCTGATCGAGGCGCTGCGCAGCAAGACGATCCTGGCCGCCGGCCTCGACGTGTTCGAGGACGAGCCGCGCGTTCCCCAGGAGCTGATCGACATGGAGAACGTGGTTCTTCTTCCCCACGTCGCCTCCGCCTCCGTGCATACGCGACGCGCCATGGGGCAGCTCGTCGTCGACAACCTGATCTCGTGGTTCGAAGGCAAGGGACCGCTCACGCCTGTGCCGGAGACGCCCTGGTCCGCCGTGGAACTCCCGGCAGCGGCCGGCTGAGCGCTCAGGCCCTCAGCTTTTTCAGAAGGGTCTCGCGCGGGGCGACCCCATAGGCGCGCTTATAGAGCCTCGAGAACTCGCCCATATGGCTGAAGCCGTTTCCGACGGCGATTTCAGCCATCGATGCGAGGGCCGGATCCGCCTTCAGCAAGGCCAGATGGGCATGCTGGAGACGGACCGCACGCAGGAAAGCCATGGGCGACATCTGGCGGAAGTCTTGGAAGCCGTTCTGCAGGCTCCTGGCGCTCACGCCCGCCTCGGCCGCGATGTCGGCCAGGGAGAGCGGCTCCGAAAAATGCGTCTCGATATAGGCCTCCGCCCGCCTCACGTGATGCGGTGCTGCGGCCCTCTGAGGCTGATGGAGCAGCCGCGAATAAGTGTGGGTGTGGGTGAGGAGAAATCCGGTCAGCACCGTCTGCTCCAGCTCCAGGCGGGCTGCTGGAATCTGCCGGACGAAGGAGTGCGGATTGCTTATTTCGCCCGCGGCGTATTGCACGAGGCGCAGCCAGCTCCGCCCCAACCCGTCGTCGAGACGGAGCTCGGGCTCGAATTCGATGGGCTCGCCGATGTCGCATCCGATCAGCTTCGCGCCGATCTCTGCGATCCTGTGACGGCTCATGACCATGCCGAGGCCGACGCAGTCCTCGCCGAAGAGCAGGGCCTTGGGCGGGCCTGACGAAAAGGTCAGACCGCGCGAACCGTCATTCTTGTAGCGTCGGCCCTTCCACAGCAGGTCGCAGCTCCCCTTCGATGTCATGGAGAAGCCGATCCGGTCATCGGCCTCCTCGGCATCGAGCTCGATCGTGAGGGGGCGTCCGAAACTCATGCTGAAGATGCAGAGCTCCTTCCACCCGTTGAACGCGAAGGCACAGTCGAAATCCGAGCCGCGATGCAAGGGGGTCAGCTTGTGGCCGATTATGGCTTTGCTGACGACCTCCTCGAACTCGTCGAGCCTGGGTGTCCTGAAGGCGCAGTCGTCCACGAGAGCACTCTCGGGCTTGAATCCATTCAGGCGATGGTGTGCTGCCATGGATGCTGCCTCTCGGCTTTAGCGGATGCGGTGCAGGGTCTGCCTCGGCGTCTCGCCGAACGTTCGCTTGTAGAGGGTCGCGAACTCGCCCAAATGGCCGAAACCGCAACTGACGGCGATGTCCGTCACGGTAGCGAATGCCGGGTCTGCTTTCAGGAGCGCCCGGTGAGCGTGCTGGAGACGCATCTGGCGGAGGAAAGCCATCGGCGTCGTGTGGCGGAAGTTCTGGAACCCGTTCTGGAGGCTCCGCGCACTTACGCCAGCTTGAGCGGCGATCTCGGCAAGCGACAGAGGTTCGGAGAAATGCGCCTCGATATAGGCTTCCGCCCGCCTCACGTAGTACGGGACAGCAGGAGATTGCGGGCGGAGAAGCTCGTCCGAGTAATTGTGGGAATGCGCGAGCAGAAACCCCGTCACCACCATCTGCTCCAGCTGCTGACGCGCGGCCGGCAGGCGTCTTGCGAGAGACATGGGATCCCTGAGCTCGCCGGTCGTATACTGCACGAGCCGCAGCCAGCTCTGCCCAGCCGCGTCGTCGAGGCGAAACTGAGTCTCGAACTCCACTTGCCCGTCGATCTCATGGCCCAGGAGCTTTGAGCAGTACTCCGCGATCCGGTGCCGGCTCATCATGACGCCCGAACCATGGCAGTCTTCGCTGAAGCGCAGGATCCGCGGGGGGCCGGAGGTGAAGACGACGCCCATCTGCCCCACGTTTTGATATTCGCGGCCCCGCAGAAGCAACTGGCCGCTGCCTTCCGTGTTCATCGCGAAGCCGATCCGGTCATCCGAATCCTCCGGCGCAAGCTCCGCCTCCAGTTTGCAGCCGAAACGAACATGAAAGACGCTCAGGTCGCTCCAGCCGTTGAACCCGAACTCGCCGTCGACGGTCACACCTCGGGAATAGGGGCTGAGCCTGTGCTCGGTCACGGTGTTTTTCAGAACATGCTCGAACTCGTCGAGCCGAGCCGTTCTGAAGTTGTATTCGGCGATCAAGCTGCTCTCGGGAGACGAGGCGTCTCCGCCGCCATTCGAATGTCTAGATCCGGCCATGGCCGACATCCCTTGGACCGGGGCCCGCCGCCCGATTGCCGCTTCTGTGCAGGGTGCGCTTCGGTATTCTGCCGCAAGCGCTCCCATGAAGAGCGGCGATCCTCGCCAAACCGAGCTCCGCTTCCCGACGTGTTCCACGCACTGGCAGAAGACGCATCGACGAGATGGGGTCGGGACTGCCCTCGAAACGAGCACCGCGAAATGCCGGAGAGAACCCCTTGATAGTTATCATATAACTTAGGGTTTCTTCAGGAATGGTCTGCGGAGACGTCTCTAGGTTGCATTTAGAAGAACCGGTAATCTGAGATGGTAATAACGGAGTGAAACTACTATCACCGCGACTCGAATACTGACTTCTCGCCATATCGGCCGCCTTCTCAGCTACGTTACGACGTAGAGACGCTACTATTCTTACGCTTTTCCGACAAGACGTGCGGCTTTCCGATTTCTCCCAGCAAACAATCCTGTCAAATTTTTTCTCACAGCAGCAAGCAATCAACGCTAACCGCTGAGAAATACCGGCACAAGAAAGAGAAATAATTTTGTTCGGAGGCAGAGATGAAATCAGCGACCGCATCAAGAGTAAATAATCGCCTCTCTAACTTCCTTCAGCGATATTTCTATAACCATTCACTTTTCAAGATAATAAGTCACCATATCGCGCCTTTAGCGCAGGAAATAAAATCGAAATTCATTTTGTTGCGTGGAGTGATCTTCTACTTGCTAGGAGCCAATAAGAATGCTGTTGCTGACTTCAGCAAGGTTTTGCGCCTCGATTGGCGCAACGAGAGGGTGGTCATATGGATCGATAGGGCAGAACGA
The DNA here is from genome assembly GCF_042650665.1 of Microvirga sp. GCM10011540. Classification (NCBI taxonomy): domain Bacteria; kingdom Pseudomonadati; phylum Pseudomonadota; class Alphaproteobacteria; order Hyphomicrobiales; family Methylobacteriaceae; genus Microvirga; species Microvirga sp. GCM10011540. Next base: position 107,134 of record NZ_JBHSBQ010000139.1, read on the forward strand.
GCCCATAGGATCACCCTTCGTCGACAGGCCTCTCAGGCCGAGGGTGAGGAGAATGGAATGATCCACCCACTCTCGGTCTGGGACCGGCCGACCCGGCACCAATTCGCATTCGCGAGGATATAAGAACAACGTCCCGGTGCGGGCCACTCAACTTCCTGGGCGGAGCCTTCCGAGGGAGGCTCCGCCCTCTTCTCAAAGGGCAAATCAAAGGGCAAATCCGCCGTCGACGAGATGAACCTGCCCGGTGGTGTAGCTGGATTCATCCGAGGCTAGGTAGACGGCGAGCCAGGCCACCTCCTCCGCCGTGCCGAGACGCCCCATGGGTTGGCGATCGATGAAAGCCTGTCGCACGGCATCGAGGCCCTGGCCTGAACTCTCCGCCTGGGCCTGAATCCGCTCATCGAGGGAGGGCGACTGGATGGTGCCGGGGCAGATGGCATTGGCGCGGACGCCGCGGCGGATGAAATCCGCCGCGACCGCCTTGGTGAGCCCGATGACCGCCGCCTTCGTGGCGCCATAGACATAGCGGTTCGGAATGCCCCGCACGGAGGAAGCGCCGGACGCGATGTTGACGATCGAGCCCCCTCCCCTGTCCAGCATCCCCGGCAGCGCCGCCTTGATCGTCCGGTGCATGGATTTCACGTTAAGGTCGAACGAAAAATCCCAATCCCGGTCCGAGCAATCGAGGACCGTGCCGTGGTGCACGAATCCCGCCGCGTTGACGAGGATGTCGAGAGGCCCGGTCTCGGCCAGGAGCCTTCCCACGTCCTGATCCGAGAGGACATCGAGCCTGCGATGCTCCGCCCCGGCAAGACCTTCGAGCTTCTCGGGGTTGAGATCGGTCGCCCAGACCCTTGCGCCCTCGCGCACGAATGCCTCGGCGATGGCCCGGCCGATGCCTTGCCCGGCGGCGGTGATAAGGGCCGTCTTGCCTTGTAGCCGGTCAGCCATGATGCTCCTCGCGCTGAAATCCTGCCGGATGTTTAGTGGTTGTCCCGCGGTACGCCGAAGGTCTGGGCGATGCTCTGGAACTTCACGGCAGGCCGCAAGGTCATTCCCTCGGAGAGCTGATCGACCATGGCCCGCTGGATCTCCTGCCAGGGCGTCTGGCTCGCCGGATAGGGAAAGCCGCCGCGTGCATTCAGATCGGCCCGCCGCCGCTGCAGTTCCTCGTCCGTGATCATGATATCGGCGCGGCGTTTGTTCAGGTCGATGCGCACGCGGTCTCCGGTCTGCAACAAGGCCAGTCCGCCGCCTACGGCGGCCTCCGGCGAGGCATTGAGGATCGAGGGCGTCGCGGAGGTGCCCGATTGCCGCCCGTCGCCGATGCAGGGCAAGGACAGCACACCTTTCTTGATGAGGGCTGCCGGCGGCTGCATGTTGACCACCTCGGCCGCTCCCGGATAACCGACGGGTCCGGCTCCCCGCATGATGAGCAGCGTGTTCTCGTCGATCTCGAGGGACGGATCGTCGATCCGATGGTGATAATCCTCGGGCCCCTCGAACACCACGACACGCCCCTCGAAGGCATTCGGATCCTCGGGATTGGAAAGGTATCTCTCGCGGAACTCCTCGCTGATCACGCTCGTCTTCATGATCGCCGAATCGAACAGGTTGCCCTTGAGGTTCAGGAAGCCTGCCTTTTCCTTCAGCGGATTGTCGTAGGAACGGATCACATCCCGATCCCAGGTGTGCTTGCCCCTGCAGTTCTCGCCGATGGTCTGGCCTGTGCAGGTGAGCGCATCCTCGTGGATCTTGCCGGCGCCGATGAGCTCCGCCAGGACCGCCGGCAGGCCGCCGGCCCGGAAGTATTCCTCGCCGAGATATTCTCCGGCCGGCTGCACGTTCACGAGCAGCGGGATCTCGAAGCCGATGCGCTCCCAATCGTCGCAGTCGAGCGGCACACCGATGTGCTTGGCGATGGCATTGATGTGGATGGGAGCGTTGGTGGAGCCGCCGATGGCCGCATTCGCCACGATGGCGTTCTCGAAGGCCTCCCGAGTCAGGATGTCGGAGGGTTTCAGGTCCTCCCACACCATGTCGACGATGCGCCTTCCCGTCTCGTAAGCCGCCTGCCCGCGCTCGCGGTAGGGAGCGGGAATCGCGGCTGAGCCCGGCAGCGCCATTCCCAGCGCCTCGGCGAGCGCATTCATGGTGGAGGCGGTGCCCATGGTGTTGCAATGGCCGACAGAGGGAGCGGAAGAGCCGACGATGTCCATGAACTGCTGGTAGTCGATATCGCCCGCCGCGTGGCGTTCGCGGGCCTTCCAGACGACGGTGCCGGATCCTGTCCGCTCCCCGTGGTGCCATCCGTTGAGCATGGGCCCGACATTCAGGGAAATGGCGGGGATGTTCACCGTGGCCGCGGCCATGATGCAGGCCGGCATGGTCTTGTCGCACCCGGTCAGCAGCACGACCCCGTCGAGCGGATAGCCGTAGAGCACCTCGACGAGAGACAGGTAGGCGAGATTGCGGTCCAGGCAGGCTGTCGGACGCTTGCCCGTTTCCTGGATCGGATGGCATGGGAACTCGAAGGCGACTCCGCCGGCTGCCGTGATGCCGTCCCGGACCCGCTTGGCGAGATCGAGGTGATGACGGTTGCACGGCGACAGATCGGAGCCGGTCTGGGCGATTCCGATGATCGGCTTCTTGCCCTGGAGCTCCTTCCCCGTCAGGCCGAAATTCAGGTAGCGCTCCAGATAGAGCGCCGTCATTCCCGGGTTGTCGGGATTGTCGAACCACAGGCGGGAACGGAGCTGTTCGGGCGTGCGACGGTGAGGCCTGTCAGCCATTCTTCGGTCCTTTTCACTGCCGATTGATGCGCATGCCGTGATTTGACCCCTTGCCGCGACGGAAATCAACCGTCCGCGAGAAGGCGGCGCGGACAGAATGTCGAGCTGGCGGAATTCGGAGGCCGGCGCATCGAGGCCCGCGACGCCCGGGCATAGGGCCTGTGCGGAAAAACCCGGGTATCTCTAGCGCAGGCTGCTGGCGGTATCGTCGATCTGCGCCCTCAATGCCTGGTCGAGATCCAGAGCCTCGGCGAGCTGATGCAGGAACTCGCGCTCCTGAATCGTGTCGGGATCGATTGCAATCCGCGCCGCGGCATAGACCTGCGCCGCCTTCTCCGGGTCATCGACCGTGGCGGCAAGCTCTTCCACATCCGCAGGCGAGGCCATTTCGCTCTCGAGCCAGCGGGTCGCCTGCGGATCGATTCCCGCTTCCGTCAGGCCCTTGACGATGCGCCCGCGCTCGGTTTCGTCGATCTGGCCGTCCGCCGAGGCGGCCGCAACCATGGTGCGCAGGAAGAGAAGGGCATCGTCCTCCGTCTGCGACACGGGATGGAAGCGCGAGGTTTCCGGCAGTTCCAGGGTGTCCTGCGGTGCGGATATCTCGGCCGCCGTCGATCCGGCCGACGCCCCCTCGGGCGTCGTCTGTGCCCCTTGGCCGGCCTGCCGGCTCTGATAGGCCCGATAAGCAAGCCCGCCGATCAGCGCCAAGCCGCCGAGCTTGGCCAGACTGCCGGTCAACCCGCTCTTCCGGCCCCTCGTGAACATGAGGCCCGCCAAGCCCACGATGGCGGCCTGCGTGAGCCCTGGATTCTGAGCCGCAACGTCCTTGGCCTTCTGCAGCAGCTGATCCGGGGACTGTCCGGTGACGGTCTCGACCTGTCTTCCGAGCCCGGCGAGGCCACCCTGCCCTCCCTGGTGCTGACCGGGACGGCTCAATGCCCCGACGACGGCATCCAGAAGTTTCCTGTAATCGACCATGGGGGCCTCCTCGGTTGGTCCTCAAGCTGAGCTAAGTACACAACGGAGGCGCCCAGGAATGGTTCAGCCTGCCGTGCGCAGAGCCGCAGCCTCGGAGGCGAGGCGTCGGATCGTCGCAAAGTCGGACGCCTTGAGGGCATCGGCAGGGGTCACCCATGTGCCGCCGACACAGGCCACGTTGGGGAGCTTCAGATAGGATGCGGCATTCGCCTGATCGATGCCGCCGGTCGGGCAGAAGGCAATTCCAGGGAGCGGTCCCTGTACCGACTTCAGCCAGGCGGCTCCGCCGGATGCAGCAGCTGGAAAGAACTTCAGCCGGTCGAACCCGAGGCTGGCGAGGGTCATCGCCTCCGAGACTGTCGAGCAGCCTGGCATCACCGGGATAGGAGCCTGCCGCAGCTGTTCGGCGAGCAGCAGTGGCGTTCCTGGGGTGACGATGAACTTGGCTCCCGCATCGACGACCTCACTGATCTGACTCGCGTGCAGAATGGTTCCTGCGGCCACGACGGCTTCCGGCACGGCCTTGGCGATGGCACTGATCGCGTCAAGCGCCGCAGGCGTTCTCAGGGTGATCTCGATGACGGGAAGGCCGGCCTGCAGGAGTGTCTGCGCCAGGTCGATGCTGGCCCGGGCGTCCTCGATCGTCACCACGGGGATCACGGGCGCGAGGCGGATATAGTCGTCGATGGAGGAATTGTTCGTCGCCACCGTGCACCTCTTTGCTTGCGATGGAGACAAGGGAGACGAGCCACGTCTGTTTGTCCAGCCTTGATTGAGCCGCTCGTTCGGTTGTGGTTGACAGGGGTGTTGGTTTTCAGCCTCTGGCGCGCAAGCAGCGTCTGTTGCGGGATGCGCGCCAGCGTTTTCACGACCGTCTTCTGTGTGCGGCGTCGGTTGTGGGCC
>NZ_JBHSBQ010000140.1:0-122739 GCF_042650665.1 Microvirga sp. GCM10011540
CCAGGTGGCGGATCGGGTGATCTTCATGGATTACGGGCAGATCGTGGAAATGAACACGCCCGACGAGTTCTTCAGGAACCCGCAGCACGAGCGCACGAGGCTCTTCCTGTCCCAGATCCTGCACTGATCCAGTCATCGGAGACCGCAAAAAGCCCCGAGATGTCTCGGGGCTTTTTCATGTTCGACCGGTCGTGTGGAGAATCGGACCTGGTCCCGATCCGATCTAGAGCTTCTGCGGCAGGTCAGTCTCGACCGGTAGGTCCTCCCGCGCGCCCCATTCGGCCCAGGAGCCGTCATAGACCACGCCGGCTGGATGTCCCGCAGTCTCGAGCGCCAGCGAGAGAATCGCCGCGGAGACGCCGGAACCGCAGCTCGCGATGACCGGGCGGCCGGGATCGACGCCGGCCTGCTCCAGCGCCTGGTCGATGCCCGCCTTGTCCTTCAGGCGGCCGTTCTCGACGAGTTGCGAGAAAGGAACGTTGAGGCTCTTCGGCATGTGTCCTGCCCTCAATCCCGGACGGGGCTCGGGTGCTTCGCCACGGAAGCGGTCCGCGGGCCTCGCGTCAACCACCTGGATGCTATCCGAGCCGAGCGCCGCTTGCACGTCCGTCACGTCAGCCACGGCATCCGCATCGAAGGAGGGCGTGAACGTCCTCGGTTCGCGCTGCCGCTCCGGGCCGGTCTCGATGGGGCGCCCCTCCGCCTTCCAGGCCGGAAACCCGCCGTCCAGGATGAAGACGTTGCTCGCGCCGAAGACGCGGAAGGTCCAGCGCACCCGTGCGGCCGAGAACAGGCCCGCACCGTCATAGACGACGACCGTCATGTCCTCTGAAATGCCCATGGTGCCGACAATCCGCGCGAATTCCTCCGGCGACGGCAGCATGTGGGGCAGGGACGACGAGCGGTCCTTGACCGTGTCGATGTCGAAGCGGACCGCACCGGGAATGTGGCCGGCGAGATATTCCGCCTCGGGGTCGCGGTTCTGGGTCGGGAGATACCAGGAGCCGTCCACGACCACGAGATTCGTGTCGTTCAGATGCTCCTGAAGCCATGCGGTGGAAACGAAGGGCTGCGTCATCGAACTGCTCCTGATGGGTTCAATCGACGAGGGACATGCGAACGCGACGGTTCTGCTTGCCCTTCTTCTCGATGTCGGTGATCGCCACCGTTCCGATCTCGCCGGTGCGGCGCACGTGAGTGCCGCCGCAGGGCTGGAGATCGATGCCTTCGATCTCCACGAGGCGGATGCGGCCCGAGCCTCGCGGCGGCTTCACGGACATGGTCTTGACGAGGCCCGGATTGGCATCCAGCTCCTCGTCGGTGATCCAGCGCTCCGTGACCGGAGCGTCCCGGGCGATCAGGGCATTGAGCTTCTCGGTCACATCCGCCTTGTCGAGCCCTCCTTCGGGAAGATCGAAATCGAGCCGGCCGTCCCCGTCGCCGATGGCGCCGCCGGTGACCGGGTAGGGCAGCACGACGCTGAGCAGGTGCAGGGCCGTGTGGACGCGCATCCGCTTGAAGCGCTTGGCCCAGTCGAGCTGAAGTTCGACGGACTCTCCGGGCGCGATGCGGGAAGCCGCCTCCGTTCCAACCAGATGGACGATCTGCGACCGGTCGGGGCCGTAGACCGTGTTCGTCACGGCGATCCGCTCGCCGTTGGAGCGAAGAATCGCACCGGCATCGCCGGGCTGGCCGCCGCCTTGAGCATAGAACACCGTGCGGTCGAGAACGACGCCGCCTTCCGGCGTGACGCCGGTCACCGTCGCCTGGCAGGAGGAAGCATAGGCATCGTCGCGAAACAGGGGCGTCGTGGCAGTCATCATCGTTCCGTCGTAGTGAGCTTGAGACCGGCGTTCAGGCAGCCGGAGGATCCGGCGCGATGCTGACGGCAACCGGGCAGGCGGGTCAAGCGCTCTTCGCCGAAAGAGAATCAGGGTGATGGCGCGCGCAGGCTGCGAAAGGCCTCCAGGGCCCGCTCCCGTGCGGCGCCGTGCGGCACCACGGGGTGAGGATACGTCTCTCCCGGCGTGATGCCGACGGAACGGAGCAGGTCCGGCGAGGCCTCCCATGGCTTGTGGATCAGCGCCGCCGGCAGGCCGGCAAGCTCCGGCAGATATTCCCGTATGTAGTCTCCGCCTGGATCGAACTTCTCGCCTTGGGCGACCGGGTTGAAGATGCGATGGAACGGAGCCGAGTCCGGGCCGCTTCCGGCGGTCCACTGCCAGCCGAAGGCGTTGTTGGCTGCATCCGCATCCACCAGGGTGTCCCAGAACCAGGCTTCCCCTTGCCGCCAATCGGTCAGGAGATGCTTGATCAGGAAGGATGCGGCGATCATCCGGACCCGGTTGTGCATCCAGCCGGTCTGCCAGAGCTGGCGCATGCCTGCATCGACAATGGCATAGCCGGTCCGTCCGTGCTGCCAGGCCGCGAGCATCCGCGCGTCCTCGCTCCAGGGAAAGCGCTCGAAGCGGGCGTTGTGGGAGGCGAATGGGAGATGGGGGTGGTCGTGGAGAAGCTGATGGCAGAAATCGCGCCAGATCACCTCGCCCAGGAATTTCGCCGCATCCCGCTCCAGGTCGGGCTCTTCCGCAACGCGCGCGGCCACAGCGTGCCAGATCTGCCGCGGGCTGATTTCGCCGAACCGCAGGTGCGGAGACAGGCGCGACGTGCCGGCCATGGCGGGCCTGTCCCGATTCTCCGCATAGCCCCGCAGAGCCGTGTCCAGAAACCGCGAAAGCTTCTCCCGAGCCTGGGCCTCTCCCCGCCGCCAGCTGCGTCTGAGACCTCCCGCCCAGTCGGGTCGGGAAGGTTCGAGGCCCATCGACGCAAGGGGGATATGCGCGCGGCGAATGGATGAAGGCCAGTGTCCGGCGGAAATGGCTTGCGGGGCGGGCAGGGGAGCTGGAAGCGCCCTCGACAGGACGGCGCGCAGGTAAGGAGTGAAGACCTGGAACGGGCGTCCGGCCTGGTTCTTGATCTCCCAAGGCTCGTGGATGAGCCGGCCGTTGAAGCTGCGGACGGTGATTCCCTTGTTCTGCAGCGAGGCTTTGATGGCTGAATCGACAGCGATTTCCGGTGCCGCATAGCGGCGATTCCAGAACACGGCGGCAGCATCAGTCTCCCGGACAAGCCATTCCACGACGTCGCGGGCATGACCTCTCAGCAGAATCAGCTCGGATCCGAGAGCCTTCAGGGACGAGTCCAGGCCTTCGAGAGAACCGTGAAGCCACCAGCGTGCTGCGCCGCCAAACGGACGAAAACCCTCGGATGCCTCGTCGAGAATATAGAAACACAGAATCGGCGAGCCGCTCGCAAGCGCCGCCGTCAAAGCGGGATTGTCGGACAGGCGGTGATCGTCACGAAACCAGACGAGGGCCGGAGCGGGCAAAGTCCTCTCCGTCAGCGGCGCAGTGCCGCCGGGCGCGCGGAAACCCCGTCCAGAATGGAAGGGCCGAGGCTGAAGATGGGAGATTGTCCTATGATGGGAAGGATGGCTCCGGCGGTAGGATTCGAACCTACGACCAACGGATTAACAGTCCGCTGCGCTACCGCTGCGCCACGCCGGAATAATGCCACACCTTCAGGAAGCGCGGTGTGCTTCCCTGGGCCGGTGCGTCTGGCGAACCAGATGCCGCAGCGGCCTGCGGTGGGGAGGCATATAACGGGGGCTTGGGCGGGTTGCAAGTCCCTTGATTGTGACTCATCTCGAAAAGCGACTGTTGCTCTTTTGGTGCGGGCTCTGCTATGGAGCACCCGTCGCGTTCGCGGCACGCCCCGGATGGCCTCGTGGCGGAGTGGTTACGCAGAGGACTGCAAATCCTTGCACCCCGGTTCGATTCCGGGCGAGGCCTCCAAAATTTCTTCTGAGGCAATCTATGGTCGATTTCACGCAGGCGCGCCGTATGATGGTTGATAGCCAGCTGCGCACGTTCGATGTGAACGACATTCCTCTTCTGGATGCCATGGACGACGTGCCGCGGGAGCGGTTCGTGCTGCCGGGGCGCGAGGAACTTGCCTATATCGATCAGGATATTCCCGTCAGCAAAGGCGCCGAACGGCGCTACATGCTGTCGCCCATGGTGATGGGGCGTCTGATCCAGGCCCTCGGAATCGAGGCCGGGGACGCGGTTCTGGATGTAGCCTGCGGTCGCGGCTATTCTTCCGCCGTTCTTGCCACCCTGGGCGCACAGGTGACGGCCCTTGAATCGGACGAGGGGCTCGCCGCCACCGCTGCAGAGTGCCTTGCCGCTGCCGGTGTCGCGGGCGTCACCGTCAAGTACGGCCCCCTGGATCAGGGCTGCCCGGAAAATGCCCCCTACAAGGCCATCCTCATCAACGGCGCCGTCGAGCTGCGTCCCGAGCGCCTGCTCGAGCAGCTGGCCGACGGTGGGCGTCTGGTCTGCGTGAAGGGCCGCGGCCGTGCCGCTCGTGCGACGCTCTACGTCCGTTCCGGCGACACTTTCGGCGAGCGCACCATGTTCGATGCCGCCGCTCCTCTGCTCGAGCCGTTCCAGGCCAAGCCCGGATTCACGTTCTGAGTCGGTCGGCACGGGAGCCGGCAGTGTCGCTTTTTTGCGCCACTCCCCCACTAATCGCTACTAACCGCCGCACAGACGATTGCCGACTCTTACCCCTTGGGTATTGTTTCGCTTTGAGTCGGGTTGGATTAGAAAATTCATAGGTCGGGCTGCGGGAGGACCGCTGAGCCGACGGGCAGGTGGGCGTGAACAACAGTCAGTTTATTAAAAAGTACCGGACTCTCTTCGGCGTAATGGCCTCTGCTTTCGTCTTGGCGGGGGCTTCGGGGGCTTCCGCGGAAACCCTGGAAAGTGCGCTCGCCCGTGCCTACGGATACAATCCGACCCTGAATTCCCAGCGCGCCAATGTTCGCGCCACGGACGAGAACGTGGCCCGCGCGAAGTCCGGCTACCGTCCTCAGGTCAATGCCTCGGCGGATGTGGGCCGGACCTTCTCGGACGTGACCCGTCCGGGAGGCGGGGGAGGGATCAGCAGGCTCACTCCTCGTGGGGTCGGCGTGCAGGTCGATCAGACGATCTTCAACGGGTTTCGCACCGAAAACTCCGTCCGGCAGGCTGAATCGTCCGTGTTCGGGGCGCGCGAAAACCTCAACAACAACGAGCAGAACATCCTGTTCGATGCGGCCTCCGCCTACATGAACGTGCTGCGCGACACGGCGATCCTCGATCTCCAGCGCAACAACGTCGAGGTGATCGACGAACAGCTCCGCCAGACCCAGGACCGCTTCAACGTCGGCGAAGTGACGCGAACCGACGTGGCCCAGGCCGAATCCCGCCTGGCGCTTGCGCGCTCCCAGGCCAGCCTGGCCGAGTCGAACCTCCGCGCCAGCATTGCCCAGTACCGGCAGGTCGTCGGAGCCGAGCCGCGCCAGCTCGCGCCGGGCCGTCCGCTGGACCGGCTGGTGCCCCGGAACGTGGATGCCGCCCTCCGGATCGCCTTCAACGAGCACCCGGCCATCAAGGCGGCCCTGCATGGGGTCGATGTGGCCGAGCTGCAGGTCAAGATCGAGCAGGGCGCCCTGGCGCCGCAGCTCGGCGTGCGCGGTACGGTCGCGCAGCGCTACGACAACCAGGTCGAAGGCGACCGTGCCCTGTCGGCCTCGGTGGTCGCTCAGCTGAACGTGCCGATCTACGACGGCGGCCAAGCCTATGCCAGCACCCGCCAGGCCAAGGAAGTCGTCGGTCAGCGCCGTCTGGAAGCCGATGCCATTCGCGATCAGGTCCGCGCGTTCGTGATCACCTCCTGGGGGCAGCTCGAGGCGGCCCGGGCTCAGATTGCCGCCGCCCAGTCTCAGGTGGATGCTGCCGAGACCGCGCTCAACGGCGTTCGCGAGGAGGCTCGGGTCGGTCAGCGCACAACTCTGGACGTCCTCAACGCCCAGCAGGAACTGCTCAACGCCCGGGTGAACCTCATCACGGCCCAGCGCGACCGTGTGGTCGCCTCCTATGCGGTCGTCCAGGCCATGGGTCGCCTGAACTCCCGTGCCCTCGGCCTTGCCGTCAACCACTACAGCCCGAAGATCCACTTCGATCAGGTCAAGGATCTCTGGGGTGGCCTGGTCACTCCTGACGGACGCTGAAAAATCCGGGCGACAACGCGATTGTTGCGCCCGGCTCTACTTGCTTCCCCGCCTGCCTATGAAATACTTAAGACATTCGTAAGAATGTGATTCTTAAACTCTATAAAGAGTGCGGCGGGCGGGCAGATGACTTCAGTAAGCGCAAAGATCAGCGAACCTTCGATGGAAGAAATACTTGCTTCCATCCGGCGCATCATCGCTGATGACCAAGAGACATTGCAGATCGTGCAGCCGGGAGCGTCTTCCAGTGAGGGCTCGCCCCTGCGGAACGTGCTCGACCTGACGGAGCACCAAGTCTCTGCCGAAATACTGCCGATCCTGCCCGATCCGGAGCTGGAACCGCCTGTTCTCACGGCCTTCGACGAGGACGAAGACGACGAGATGGGTGACGATGCGCCCGTGATGGATTTCCCCAGCATTGCCAAGGTCGAGCAGCCGGCCCCTCAGCCGCGGGTTTCAAGCGCCAAGGCGCCGATCATTCCTGCTCCGGCAATCGAGGCCGAGGAGCCGCTCCTGTCCAGCAAGGCCGATGCTTCCGTCGCGGATGCGTTCATGCGTCTTGATTCGACGGTGGCGCAGAATGCGCCGAAGACCCTGGAGGATCTGGCGAAGGAAATGCTGCGTCCCATGCTCAAGACGTGGCTGGACGACAACCTTCCGCCTCTCGTCGAGCGGCTCGTCCAGGCTGAAATCGAGCGGGTGACCCGCAGCCGGCGCTGAGTTTGTTTTCCTTCGGTTGACTTCGCCGCATCGGTCCGGTTTGTAGCCGTCTTGCTCGCGCGTTTGGCGCGCCAACTTGCCGGTACTGACCCATGATGGACAAGACGTTCGATCCCGCCGCCGTCGAGGCGCGCATTTCAACCCGCTGGGATGAGGCCGAGGCCTTCAAGGCCGGGCGGCAGGATCGCAAGGACGCGAGCCCCTATACGATCGTCATCCCGCCGCCGAACGTGACGGGATCGCTCCACATGGGGCATGCCCTCAACAACACGATCCAGGACATCCTCTGCCGCTTCGAGCGCATGCGGGGGCGCGACGTTCTCTGGCAGCCGGGCATGGACCATGCGGGCATCGCCACCCAGATGGTGGTCGAGCGCCAGCTCATGGAGCAGCAGATCCACCGGCGCCAGCTCGGGCGCGAGGAGTTCGTCAATCGCGTCTGGGCCTGGAAGGAAGAATCCGGCGGCAGGATCAAGTCGCAGCTCCAGCGCCTCGGCGCCTCCTGCGACTGGTCGCGCGAGCGCTTCACCATGGACGAGGGGCTGTCGCACGCCGTCCTGAAGGTCTTCGTCGATCTCTACAGGCAGGGGCTGATCTACAAGGACAAGCGCCTTGTGAACTGGGACCCGAAGTTCCAGACCGCGATCTCGGACCTGGAGGTCCAGCAGGTCGAGGTGAAGGGCAGCCTCTGGCACATCCGCTATGCTGTCGAGGGGGAGGCGGACCGCTTCATCACGGTCGCCACCACCCGCCCGGAGACGATGCTCGGCGACGTGGCCGTGGCCGTTCATCCCGAGGATGAGCGCTACAAGGATCTCGTCGGCAAGTTCGCCGTCCTGCCGCTCGTGGGCCGCCGCATCCCCATCGTGGCGGACGAATATTCCGACCCGGAGAAGGGCACGGGTGCGGTGAAGATCACCCCGGCGCACGACTTCAACGATTTCGAGGTCGGCAGGCGCCACAAGCTGCCGCTCATCAACATCCTGGGCCCGGAGGCCGAGCTTCAGCTCGCCGGCAACGAGGCTTTCCTCGCCGATCTGCCCTCGACGGGCGAGCTCGAAGCCGTTCTCGCTCTCCACGGCGTCGACCGGGCCGAGGCGCGCAAGCGCATCGTGGCGCTGCTCGAGGAGAAGGAGTTCCTCGTCCAGATCGAGCCCCACACCCACATGGTTCCGCACGGCGACCGTTCGGGCGTGGTGATCGAGCCCTATCTCACGGATCAGTGGTACGTGAACGTGAAGCCGCTGGCCGAGCGGGCGCTCGGTGCCGTGCGCAAGGGACAGACCAAGTTCGTGCCCGAGAACTGGGAGAAGACCTATTTCCAATGGCTCGAGAACATCGAGCCGTGGTGCGTGTCGCGTCAGCTCTGGTGGGGACACCAGATTCCCGCCTGGTACGACGATCAGGGCAACACCTACGTGGCCATGAGCGAAGAGGAGGCGAAGGCCGAGGCCCGCGCCAAGCACGGCGGCGACGTGGCGCTCAAGCGCGACGAGGACGTGCTCGATACCTGGTTCTCCTCGGCCCTGTGGCCGTTCTCGACGCTCGGCTGGCCCGAAGAGACGCCGGAGGTGAAGCGGTACTATCCGACCAACACCCTCGTGACGGGCTTCGACATCATCTTTTTCTGGGTCGCCCGCATGATGATGATGGGCCTGCACTTCATGGACGAGGTGCCGTTCGACACGGTCTACATCCATGCCCTCGTCCGTGACGAGAAGGGCGCGAAGATGTCGAAGTCGAAGGGGAACGTGATCGACCCCCTCGAACTCATCGAGCAGTACGGCGCGGACGCCCTGCGCATGACGCTCTCGGCCATGGCCGCCCAGGGACGCGACATCAAGCTCAGCGTCCAGCGCGTCGAGGGCTACCGCAACTTCGCGACCAAGATCTGGAACGCGGCACGCTTCGCCGAGATGAATGAGTGCAAGCGCGTCGAAGGCTTCGATCCGGCCTCCGTCAAGGAGACGCTCAATCAATGGGCGCTCAGCGAGTGCGCCAAGGCGGTGGACGAGGTCGCGGCCGGCATCCAGGCCTACAAGTTCAACGAAGCGGCGCTCGCAGCCTATCGCTTCGTCTGGAACGTCTTCTGCGACTGGACGCTCGAACTCGCCAAGCCCGTGCTGCAGGGTGAGGATTCTCCTGCGAAGGACGAGACGCGTGCGACCATCGCCTTCGTGTTCGATGAAATCTGCAAGCTCCTGCATCCGTTCATGCCGTTCCTCACCGAGGAGCTGTGGGCGATCAAGGGCGAGGAAGGCCCGAAGCGCGAGACCATTCTGGCGCTGACGCCATGGCCGGAGCTCAAGGGGCTCGTGAACGAGGCCGCCGAGGCGGAGATCGGCTGGGTCGTCGACCTCGTCACCGAGGTGCGTTCGGCCCGTTCCGAGACGAACGTTCCGGCAGGTGCGCAGATTCCGCTGGTGCTCGTGTCGCCTTCGGCCGATGTGCAGGCCCGTGTCGGGCGCTGGGGCGACATCGTCAAGCGCCTCGCGCGCCTGTCGGAGATCGGCACGGCCGATGCCGCTCCCAAGAGCTCGATCCAGCTTCTGATCCGGGGCGAGGTGGCGGCCCTTCCGCTGGAAGGCGTCATCGATCTCGCGGCCGAGCGGGCGCGTCTCGCCAAGGAGATCCAGAAGCTTGATGCCGAGGTCGGAAAGATCGACGCGAAGCTCGGAAACGCGGACTTCCTCAAGCGGGCGCCGGAAGAGGTGGTCGAGGAGCAGCGCGAGCGCCGGGACGAGGCCCTCTCGCGGAAGGGCAAGATGGAAGAGGCGCTGGGACGCCTCAAGGACGCGTAACCAAAGAGGGCCGCCGAGAGGCGGCCCTTTTCGCGTCGGGCCGTCAGGTCGTGGCGCTGGCGCGCGCAAGATGCAGGATCGGGAACGGCTTTCCCGAACCATCGAGCTCCGACCGCCCTGTCTGACGGAATCCGAGCCGCCCGTAGAACGAGCAGGCCCCCGCGTTCTGCTCATTGACGTCGACCGTCAGCTCACCGGCGAGCGACGCGGCATGGGCGACGAGCGCCCGGCCTATTCCCTTGCCGTGCTCCGAGGGATGAACGAAAAGCGCGTCGATCTTCGCTCCCGTCATTCCCATGAAGCCCTTCGGCTCATCGCCTTCCGTGGTGGCGACCCAGAAGGGGCAGGATGGCAGGTAATGGTCCCGCACCTGTACGGCATAGAACTGGATGTCCTCTTCCGTCAGGAAGCCGTGCGTGGCGCGCACCGCCTCCCGCCAGATCTCGAACATGGCGGGCACGTCCGTGGGGCGCGATGGGCGAATCCTGATCATGGCGGGTCGAGCTCCAGAACTTGGCAGAGGGCCTGCCGCAGGCGACAGGCGGGAACAGTCGGCGTGCCGTGCCGGTCGTAATCTGCATGCAGGCTGTTTCGGATTATCGTCCTGAAGAGGAGGGAATTCCACTGGTCGACGTTCCGCTCGGAGGTTTTCCGCTCGGATGCGGCCAATCTATGCTCCAGCCCCTACGAACGGGTGGTCGGCGCCCTATGACCTGGGACCGGAGACGCAGGGCCGCAGGTTGGATGGTGACAAGACCTGCGGGTTTTGCTCTAGCTGATCGGCAAGTGGCCAAAGGCTTCGGACGAGGGATTGGAACGTGCTCGAGAGTGTCCTGATCGCCAATCGCGGCGAGATTGCATGCCGCATCATCCGGACCGCCAAGCGGATGGGCATGCGCACCATTGCGGTCTATTCGGAAGCGGATGCGGATGCGCTCTTCGTGCGCATGGCCGACGAGGCCCATCTCATCGGTCCGGCGCCCGCACGGGAGAGCTATCTGCAGATCGAACGCATCCTCGACGTCGCCAAGCGTACGGGCGCCGCCTGCATTCACCCCGGCTACGGCTTCCTGTCCGAGCGGGCGGAGTTCGCCGAGGCCTGCGCCCAGAACGGAATCGTCTTCGTCGGCCCGCCCGCCTCGGCGATCCGTGCCATGGGCCTGAAGGATGCCGCGAAGGCCCTTGTGCAGCAGGCCGGGGTGCCGGTCGTGCCGGGCTATCACGGCTCCAAGCAGGATCCGGACTTCCTGCGGCAGAAAGCCTATGAGATCGGCTATCCGGTCCTCATCAAGGCTGTGGCCGGCGGCGGCGGCAAGGGAATGCGGCGGGTCGAGAAGGCGGCCGACTTCGATGCGGCCCTGGAAAGTGCGCAGCGCGAGGCCTCGAGCGCCTTCGGCGATCCGCGCGTTCTGGTCGAGAAATACATCCTCGCCCCGCGCCACATCGAGATCCAGGTCTTCGCCGACCAAGAGGGCAACGTGGTGCACCTCTTCGAGCGCGATTGCTCGCTCCAGCGCCGGCACCAGAAGGTGATCGAGGAAGCGCCGGCCCCCGGCATGACGCCCGAGATGCGCGAAATCATGGGCAAGGCCGCCGTCGAGGCGGCGCGCGCCGTCGGCTATGTGGGCGCGGGTACGGTGGAATTCATCGCGGACGGTCGCGAGGGGCTCCGCCCCGACCGGTTCTATTTCATGGAGATGAACACCCGTCTTCAGGTCGAGCATCCGGTGACGGAAGCAATCACCGGCCTGGACCTCGTGGAGCTTCAGTTCCAGGTTGCCTCGGGCGACTGGCTTCCCTTCAACCAGGACGACCTCGAAATCCACGGCCATGCGGTCGAGGCGCGCCTCTACGCCGAGGATCCCGAGAAGGAATTCCTGCCATCGACGGGAAAGCTCTGGGCGCTCGACTTTCCGGAAGACGAGGGGCTCCGCATCGATACCGGGGTGCAGGCGGGCGACGAGGTCACGCCTTATTACGATCCCATGATCGCGAAAGTCATCGCCCATGGGGCCACCCGCGAGGAAGCGCTTTCGCGCTTGGCCGAGGCACTGGGCGACACCGTCGTCGCAGGACCGAAGACCAACGTGGCCTTCCTGAAGAAGCTCTGCGAGGCGAGGGAGTTCAGGAAGGGACAGTTCGACACGGGATATATCGACCGCAACATGGAGCAGCTCGGTGCCGCGCCTCAGGCGGCGGATCCGGAATCGGTCCGTCTCGGCGTGCTCAGATTGCTGGAGCACGATTTCGACCTGCGGAACTATCGCTCGACCGTCCAAGTGGGTAGCGCTGAAACCGCCTGGGACGATCATGACGGCTTCCAACTCGCCGGGCCGCGCCGCCAGGGCTTCCCGATCAAGGTCGACGGCGAGCGCACCGAGGCCGTGCTGGAATGGCCCGATCCGAGCGCACATCACGCGGCCCTGAACGTCGCGGTGCGGTGGGGCGATGGCGTCTCGCATCTGATCGAGGACTACATGCCTCTCGACCCGCGCGGCTTCGCGATGACCGACGACGGAGTCATCGTCCTGCGCGAGGGGCGCCAGACGCGCATCGCGATGTACGATCCGTTCGACATCGATCTCGAACACATGGATGGCGGCGATTCCATCAAGGCGCCCATGCATGGAAAGCTCATCGCGCTCTTCGTGCAGCCGGGCGACAGGGTCGAGAAGGGGCAGCGACTCGCCATAGTCGAGGCCATGAAGATGGAGCATGTCCTGATCGCGCCCGCGGACGGCGAGGTGGCTGAAATTGCCGCCGAACCCGGCGCCCAGGTGGCGGAAGGCGCGCGGCTCATCGTTCTTAAGAGGGAGGAGTGACCTGCGGCGCATCGTCCGGTTTTCCGGTTCCGGCACGCATGGTTCAACATTCGCATGGCACTGCATCTTATCAAGCTCTGCGTCGGCTGCGACTCGATCACGGACCTCGAGGAATGGATCGAGGAGAACCGGGGTCACTATCGGCGCCTCGGGCGCGACTACGAGCAGACGCACACCACGCGCATGGTGCCAAAGCGCGTCGAGGAACTGCTCGATGGCGGGTCCCTGTTCTGGGTCATTCGCGGGCAGGTGGCCTGTCGCCAGGCTCTTCTCGATGTCCGTCCGTTCACCGATGCGGACGGGATCGGCCGCTGCAGGCTCGTGCTGGAGCCGAAGGTCGTCTGCGTCGAGCCGCGTCCGTACAGGCCGTTCCAGGGCTGGCGCTATCTCGCTTCGAAAGACGCTCCGCGTGACATCGGCGCCGGGACCGGCGATCTCGCCGTCATGCCTGAAACCATGCGTCGCGAGCTTGCCGAACTCGGACTACTCTAACATGTGTTAATCGAGGCGATGTTTATGCGACCCGTCATCATTCTCGGCCTGCTCATTGCCGCGGGACCGGCGCTTGCGAAAGAGTGCCGCATGCCGGACGTGCCGCCCGGCATCCCCGTTCACCTGCCGCCCGAGTGCAGGCACCTCGATCGACGCGAGGCGAAGTCCTCCGTTCACAGCGACATGAGAGGCGGCGACGGCTTCGTCGATCTCGGTCATGGCACCAAGGTGCGGGTCGGCGGTCGCGTCAGGGCGGAAACAGGCCTCCGCCGTTAGCCTTTTTCCCTAAGCCGCCTCGTGGAACCGCCGAGCCGCGATTCGCATTTGCTCAACAGTTCAGTTGAGTGGAGGTGGCGATGCTTCTAACAGCATCCGAAGGCCGGCACTGGCGTTATGAAGTGTGTGAGCATGCGGACGGGTATCTCGTTCAAATGCGCGATCTGGCAACAGGTGACCTGGACGAGGAGTTTTCCACGATCTTCCGTACCCTTCCCGTGGCTTTCGCCTATGCGGAAATGTCCGCCGCCTACGAGAGGTACGCTGCCTCGGAGCTCGAACTAGCCGATGAATCCCAGCCTGACGACGAACAGATCGAGGTCGACGTCGAGACGACGGAGCGTCATTTCATCGATCTGAGCGACCGCCTGCAGGATGTGGGCATCAATGGGGTCGTCGTTCAGGCATGGGAGCGCGAGCGCCAGCGCGGCCCGGCCCGTCTCCTGCACTAGCTCTTTCCGGAGCGGCCGCGCAGCCATCGCGGCCCTGCCTTGGGATCCCCGGCCGCTCCCGATTTTCCATAATCTTCGTACCTTGGTCATGAGGCGCATTTACAAGCGCCTCGTCCCCGCCCACATGTGGAAGCGGGGAGCACGATCATGATGCTGCTTTACGGGATCGCTGTCGCCGGGCTTCTGTGGTGGCTAGCGAAGGTTTTCGTTCGATCCGACACGGCCGCCGTCGCCAAGGCGCTCAAGGTTGCCGCCGGCGTCGCGGCTCTGGGCGCCGCGGTCGTGCTCGGCTTGCGGGGGCGGATCGATATGGCCCTTCTGCTCGGAGGCTTCGGGGCCTGGGCTCTGGGCTGGAGCGTCCTGAGCCTGCCGGGGCCCTGGCAGCGGATGAAGGGCGGCTCCGGCAGCCGCTTCTCCCGCATCCGCTCCGCGATGATCGAGATGGAAATAGACCATTCCACCGGGATGATGGATGGCTCGGTTCTGGCCGGGACCTTCGCCGGACGGCAGTTTTCCAGTCTCGACCAGTCCGCTTTCCAGCGCCTCCACGAGGAGTGCAGCGCCCTTGATCCCGAGGGCGTCGCCCTCCTAGAGGCTTATTTTGATCGCCGGTTTGCCGGATGGCGTGAATACGCTCAGGGAGATCGCGACACGCGGACGCGCACTCATGCGCATGCGGGCGTAATGTCGAAAGAGGAAGCCTACCAGATCCTGGGGCTTCAGCCTGGCGCGAGCGTCGACCAGGTCCAGAAAGCGTATCGGACGCTGATGAAGAAACTCCATCCCGACCATGGGGGGACGGCTTATCTCGCGGCCCGGGTAAACCAGGCCAGGGAAACTCTGTTGAGCCGACATCGCTGATACTCCACGCGCGATCCGGTGAGGGGGAAGGGTGACGGCGCAATACGCGCGCCGTCACCAGTCTTTGGGTCAGCCTCGGGAGGCGAAGCAGGCGAAGCCGCTCTTCTTCAGGGTCTTGCAGGCGCGCTCGGCGGCTGCGGATTCGTCGAAACCGGAGAAGCGGGCGCGATAGAGGGTGCTGCCGTCCTTCGTGATCTTCTCGGTGAAGGGGGCTGCCTTGGCGAGGAGCTTGCCGGAGCGCGAGCGGGCCGCGTCGAGCATGGCCTTGGCCTTTTCCTCATCATCGGTTGCGCCGAGCTGGATCACCCAGCCGCTCACAGCCGGACGAGCAGCGGGCTTCTGGGCCTCGACGGCCTCGGCCTTGGGCGCTTCGACCTTGATCGCGGCCGTTTTGACGGGGGCAGGGGCAGGAGCCGAGGCGGGCACGCGGTCTTCCACTTTCGCCGAGACCTTCGGCTGCGGAGCGGCCGACGCAACCGGCGTCGTCTCGTTCGGGAGGGCAGCATAGGCCTGCGTATTCTGCGGCACCGGATCCGGACCCTTCTGCCAGCGGATGGCCGGGCCGGAGGACGGGGTCGTGGTGGAGCTGGCGCCTGCCGCCGAGGCGACGACCGGCCGCAGGGAGCTCAGATCGAGCGGCTTGCGCTCGGGAGCCGGCTGAGGCACCGGCGCTTCGGGGGTTGCCGCAGCCACCCTCACAGGGGCGGCAGGGACGACCGGAGCAGGAGCGGGGGCTGCGGCCACGGTGGTCGAATGGGTCCCTTCGACGACGGGAGGCGTCAGCCGGGCGCCCGCATAGGCACGCGGCAGGTGATTGTCGATCAGCGCGGCCATCTGCTGGTCGCGCGAGGCGCCCGAGCGCCCGCCGAGCACCACGGCGACGACGCTGCGGGTATCGGTGTTGACGGAGGTCAGCAGGTTGAAGCCGGAAAGGCGGGTATAGCCCGTCTTGATGCCGTCCACGCCCTCGACCTTCCCCAGAAGCCGGTTATGGCCCCGGATGTTCCGCTGGCCGTACTGGAACGAGCGTGTCTGGAAATAGGCGAAATACTTCGGAAAGCGGTCCTGAACGGCACGCCCCAGGATCGCCAGGTCGCGAGCCGTCGTGATGTTGGGCGGGTCGTGCGGCAGGCCGTGCGGATTGTAGAAGGCGGTGGAGTTCATGCCCAGCTCACGCGCCTTGCGTGTCATCATCTGGGCGAAGGCGTCCTCCGAGCCGGCAATGTTTTCGGCGACCACCACGGAAACGTCGTTGGCCGAGAGGGTCACCATGGCCTTGATGGCGTCCTCGACCTCGATGGTCGAACCCGGCTTCAGGCCGAGCTTAGTCGGGGCCTGGCCGGCTGCATAGGCTGAAACCGTGAGAGGCGTATCCAGGCGCATCCGGCCGCGCTCGAGCTGCTCGAACAGCAGGTAGAGCGACATGACCTTGGTGATCGAGGCCGGAATCCGGGGCTCGTCCGCGTTCGTGCCCTGGAGGACCTTGCCGGTCTTCGCGTCGACGACGATGGAGGCATAAGGGGGATTGTAGCCGCCGCCGCTCTTCGCCTTGCGGCGGGCGGCGTCAGCGGGGGAGGTAAGGGCAATGGCAATGGACGTAGCAATTCCGACAATGGCCAAAGTCCTTCGACGTCCGACCCAAACTGAACTCATCCTGAAAAAATCCCTGTTTCGTTTGGTCTTAGGCCTTTCGCCAGCCGCCCCTTGGTGGAGATCGTTGCCGGCGCGACACAGTCTTCGACGGTAAGAGGTTGCGGTTACGAGCGCGTTAACGGCGGGACCCTTGTGACTGACTCATTGTGCAATGCACAATGAAGTTGACATTTTTTGTGCAGTGCACATATTATGCTTTATCGTTTGCTGGGCAGTATTATGCCAGCGAAAGTATCAAAAGCCGAGGTTCATCATGATTAACTCGTTCGAACAAATCCAGAAGTTCGGTCAGGGCAACCTGGACGCCGCCATGAAGGCCTTCGGTGCCTTCTCGACCAATGCCCAGGCCATCGCCACCGAGTCTGCCGAATTCGCCCGGAAATCGTTCGAGCACAACACCTCGACGATGGAAAAGCTTATCGGCGTGCGGACGCTGGACAAGGCAATCGAGATTCAGACCGATTATGTCAAGGGCGCCTACGACAGCCTCGTCAGCCAGTCGACGAAGATGGGCGCTCTCTATTCCGCCCTCGCAACCGAGGCGCTGAAGCCCTTCGAAGGCATTCTGAACAAGAAGGCCTAAGGCCGGACGCACACGCGTAAAACGGAACGCCCGGCCGTCGAGGCCGGGCGTTTTGCGTTTGGGGCGGCCCTTTGCCGCCGCCGCTTCCTGCGGAAAAGGTGTTCAACATGTCGCTCTTTAAGGCAGGCCTGCGACCTCCCATCTGGTTGATCTAGCGAACCGAAGAGAGCGACTATACATTTGGTAGTGCGTCGCGGTCGGCTGGAAGCGCAGGTCGCGGACCACATGCCAATAAAGAGGGTCGGTCGAAACATCATGCGGCGTTTAGCTCAGGGCCAATTAGCCCGATCGGAGCAGGTTCTCGCATCCGGCGCCGGGTCGCAGCCCCCCGGCGGAGGGGACGAGGGCGGCCGCTCGAACACGGCAATCATCACAAAAGCCAAGCCCAGGACGAAACGGCCGAACCTGTACCGCGTTCTCCTTCTGAACGACGATTACACCCCCATGGAGTTCGTGGTGCATGTCCTGGAGCGTTTCTTCAACAAGAACCGAGAAGACGCCACTCGGATCATGCTGCACGTGCACCAGAACGGCGTCGGAGAATGTGGAGTTTTTACCTACGAAGTCGCGGAGACGAAGGTGACCCAGGTGATGGACTTCGCCCGGAAGCACCAACATCCCCTTCAGTGCGTTATGGAAAAGAATTAGCCGAGACACCGTCTCACAAAGGATAAGCCGTTGCCGAGCTTTTCTCGCAGTCTAGAACAAGCCCTTCACCGAGCTCTCGCTCTCGCCGGCGAGCGCCGTCACGAATACGCGACCTTGGAGCACCTGCTGCTGGCGCTGATCGACGATCAGGATGCGGCGGCGGTCATGCGGGCCTGCAACGTCGATCTCGACGTCCTGCGCCGCAACCTGGTCGAGTACGTGGACAGCGAGCTGGCGAACCTGGTCGCCGATGGACGGCAGGATTCCAAACCGACCGCGGGCTTCCAGCGCGTCATCCAGCGCGCGGTCATCCATGTCCAGTCCTCCGGCCGGGACGAGGTGACGGGCGCCAACGTGCTCGTCGCGATCTTCGCCGAGCGGGAGAGCCACGCGGCTTATTTCCTGCAGGAGCAGGACATGACCCGCTACGACGCGGTCAACTACATCAGCCACGGCATCGCCAAGCGTCCGGGCCTCTCCGAGGGTCGCACGCCGCGCGGGACCGAGGAGGAGTCGAACGAGCGCCCCACCCCGGACGAGTCCGATGCCCGCCCGAAGAAGAAGGGCGACGCGCTCGAGGCCTACTGCGTCAACCTCAACAAGAAGGCGAGGGACGGGAAGATCGATCCGCTCATCGGCCGTGAAGGCGAGGTGCAGCGCACGATCCAGGTCCTGTGCCGCCGCCAGAAGAACAACCCCCTGCTCGTCGGCGATCCCGGCGTCGGCAAGACCGCCATCGCGGAAGGTCTCGCCCGCAAGATCATCCGCGGCGAGGTGCCGGAGGTCCTGAAGGACGCCACGGTCTTCGCCCTCGACATGGGCACCCTGCTGGCCGGCACCCGCTATCGCGGCGATTTCGAAGAGCGCCTGAAGCAGGTGATGAAGGAGATCGAGGGGCACCCGAACGCGATCATGTTCATCGACGAGATCCACACGGTGATCGGCGCCGGCGCCACGTCCGGCGGCGCGATGGACGCCTCGAACCTTCTCAAGCCTGCCCTGGCTCAGGGCACCCTGCGCTGCATCGGCTCCACGACCTACAAGGAGTACCGCCAGTACTTCGAGAAGGACCGGGCCCTCGTGCGCCGGTTCCAGAAGATCGACGTGAACGAGCCGTCCGTGCCGGATGCCATCGAGATCGTGAAGGGCCTCAAGCCCTATTTCGAGGAGTTCCACAAGCTCCGCTACACCAACGAGGCCGTGAAGGCTGCGGTGGAGCTCTCGGCCCGCTACATCAACGACCGCAAGCTGCCGGACAAGGCCATCGACGTGATCGACGAGACCGGCGCCTCGCAGATGCTGCTGCCGGAGAACCGCCGCAAGAAGACCATCGGCCTGAAGGAGATCGAGGCCACCATCGCCACGATGGCCCGCATCCCGCCCAAGACCGTGTCGAAGGACGATGCCGAGGTTCTGGCCCACCTGCAGGACACCCTGAAGCGGGTCGTCTACGGCCAGGACAAGGCCATCGAGGCGCTGACCTCGGCGATCAAGCTCGCCCGGGCCGGCCTGCGCGATCCGGAGAAGCCCATCGGCTCCTACCTGTTCGCGGGTCCGACCGGTGTCGGCAAGACTGAGGTCGCCCGGCAGCTCGCCACGTCGCTCGGCGTCGAGCTCCTGCGCTTCGACATGTCGGAGTACATGGAGCGCCACACGGTCAGCCGCCTCATCGGCGCGCCTCCCGGCTATGTGGGCTTCGACCAGGGCGGTCTGCTGACCGACGGCATCGACCAGCACCCGCACTGCGTGCTGCTCCTCGACGAGATCGAGAAGGCGCACCCGGATCTGTTCAACATCCTGCTCCAGGTCATGGACCACGGGAAGCTGACGGATCACAACGGCAAGCAGGTCGACTTCCGGAACGTGATCATCATCATGACCACGAATGCCGGCGCCGCGGACATGGCCCGTCCGGCCTATGGCTTCACCCGCACCAAGCGTGAAGGTGACGATACGGAAGCGGTCAACCGGCTGTTCACGCCGGAATTCCGCAACCGCCTCGATGCCATCATCTCGTTCGGCCACCTGCCGAAGGAAGTGGTGCAGAAAGTCGTCGATAAGTTCGTGATGCAGCTCGAAGCCCAGCTGGCCGACCGCAACGTCACGATCGAGCTCACGGACGAAGCCCGCGACTGGCTGGTCGAGCATGGTTACGACGAGGCCATGGGCGCTCGCCCGATGGGCCGTCTGATCCAGATGATGATCAAGACGCCTCTGGCCGACGACATCCTGTTCGGTCGCCTGAAGGACGGCGGCGCCGTGCGCGTGGTGGTCAAGGCGGACGAGATCGGCCTCCAGACCCTCGGGTTCGAGTATCCCGAAGGGCCGGTGAAGCCGAAGCCGGAGACAGATGTCACAAAGGCGAAAAAAAAGCCTCGCGCTAAGTCCAGCGGTTCAAAGACGAAAAAGTCCGTGAAACCGAAAGGGCCCGGTGGTAATGGGGGCGGAGGTATCCGCACCGTTCCGAAGGTTCCGCTGGTTAGAGCATGACGACTGAGCTTCACAAGGGCCCCTTGGAGCCCGCTTCGACAGCGGCCGCTCCGGCGACACGGCTGTCCTGGCGCCAAGAGCGCGAGATCCGTCGTCGCCGGCGCGTCTGGTTCGAGGAGATCCTTGGCTGGATCCTGGTTCCGGTCATCGTCGTCGGCAGCTATTGGCTGGTCGAGACCGTGTTGAATGCACTGGGCACTTCGGTGGATGCAATCATCGAGGGGCTCGGGGCCATCACGTCCAACCTGTAAGGCTCTCCGGTCCTCAAGAACCGAACCAGCCCCGCCTCCCGACAGAGGCGGGGCATTTTTTGGCATAATAGTAAACCTATCGGTTGAATAAATATCGTGCGCATGTATGTTAAACCGTATGGTTGAACAAAGCGCACAACTCGACGCCGTCTTCCAGGCTCTGGCCGATCCCACGAGGCGCGACATGCTTCGCCGTCTCGCCGGCGGCGAACGGAGCATCGGGGAACTGGCGGCTCCGTTCAGGATGTCCTTTGCGGGAGCCTCCAAGCACGTCCGGGCCCTCGAAAGCGCCGGGCTGGTCCGCCGGACGGTGAGGGGGCGGACCCATGTCTGCAGCCTCGACCCGGCACCGCTCGCAGCCGCGGACGAATGGCTGCGCTTCTACGAACGCTTCTGGACCGAACGACTCGACGCCCTGGAGCGCGAGCTCGGCCAGGTCGACACGTCCCACGACGAAGGAGGGGAACATGAGTGATTACGGCATTGTCACCGCGGCCGACACGGTCCGGTTCGAACGTCTGCTGCCGGGCCCGATCGAGCGTGTCTGGGCCTTCCTGACGGAGTCGGACAAGCGGGCGAGGTGGCTCGCGTCCGGGCCGATGGAACTGCGCGTCGGCGGAGGGGTGGAACTCGTGTTCCGCAATTCGGAGCTGTCTTCCAGCCCGGAGGTGATCCCCGACAAGTACCGGAAGTATCAGGACGGGGCCGGCTTCACCGCCATTGTGACCCGGTGCGAGCCGCCGTGTCTCCTCAGCCACACCTGGGGTGGGAACAAGGGCGAGGAATCGGAGGTCACCTACGAGCTGACGCCTCAGGGCGACCGCGTGCGCCTGGTCCTGACCCATCGGCGCCTCGGCGGCAGGGCCGCCATGCTGAGCGTCTCCGGAGGCTGGCACACCCATCTCGACATCCTCGTCGCGCAGCTGGAGGATCGGACGCCTGGTCCGTTCTGGACGACCTTCGGGCGGCTGGAAACGGAATACGAGACACGCCTGCAGGCAGGCTGATCATTCGCCCTCCCGATGGCGGAACGGAGTCGCCGAGGCCAGTTCCTCGGCGGCTTCCGACACATAGAGCCGCTCCTGATCGAGATAGGCTCGGACGGCGCGGCGCAGGGACGGGTCGGCGATGTCGTGCGCCGACGTGGTGGTGACGGGCCTGTAGCCTCTCGCCAGCTTGTGCTCGCCCTGCGCACCCGCCTCGACCCTGTCGAGCCCCTTGGCAATGGCGAATTCGATGGCCTGGTAGTAGCAGACCTCGAAATGCAGGAAGGGATGATCCTCGATGCAGCCCCAGTTGCGGCCGTAGAGACGGGTGTCTCCGATGAAGTTGATGGCGCCCGCGATATGGCGTTCGGCCCGCTTTGCCATGACGAGGAGGATCCGGTCCGCCATGCGTTCGCCGATCAGGGAGAAGAAGCGGCGGTTGAGATAGGGGCGGCCCCATTTGCGCGAGCCGGTATCCATGTAGAAGGCGAAGAAGGCGTCCCAATGGGCCTCGGTGATGTCGCTGCCCGTGACCCATTCGATGGTGATCCCATCCTGGAGCGCATCCCGCCGCTCGCGCCGGATCGCCTTGCGCTTGCGCGAGGCCAGGGCGCCGAGGAAATCGTCGAAGGTCGCGTAGCCGTCGTTGAACCAGTGGAACTGCTGGTCGTCCCGGCGCAGGAAGCCCCTGGCGACCAGCGCCTTCATGTCCGCTTCCTCAAGGAAGGTGACATGGATCGACGAGGCGTTCGTCTGATCCCGCACGGCCCGCAGCCCCGCGATCAGGTGCGTCCGGACCTCCTCGGTCTGAGGGCCTTCGGGAACGAGCAGCCGTGGGCCCGTGACCGGGGTGAAGGGGACCGCGACCTGAAGCTTGGGATAGTAATGCCCGCCCGCGCGGGTATAGGCGTCCGCCCAGGCGTGGTCGAACACATACTCGCCCATGGAATGGGACTTCAGATAGCACGGAACCGCACCGAGAAGCTTTTCCGCCTCGTCCTCGACGACGATGTGAAGCGGCGCCCAGCCGGACCGGCCGCCGACGCAGCCGGAATCTTCCAGTGCGGACAGGAAGGCGTGGGAGACGAAGGGATTGTGCGGATCCTCCGCACCGTCCCCGTTCGTGCGGGCGGGAAAGGCACAGGCGTCCCATGCGGCGGCGGGTACCGCCTTGAGGCCCTGGGCAATTTTAACTTGAAATGTCACTGATGGATAAGGATCTCGCCGTTGCAGAAGAAGCTAAGGCTCCGGCGAGATCCTTTCAAGTTCAGGGCAGGAAGCCTTCGAACACCATCTGGTCGGCGTACTTCTCGGCGCGGGCGCGCTCCTCGGGGGTGCGAACGGTCCACGTCATGACGGGCAGATTGCCCAGCACCTTGCAGAGATGGGGGCCGGCGGACGGCAGGTCGTGCACCTTCCAGGAGACGAATTGCGGCTGGGACTCGCTGAAATGCAGCAGGTTGGCCAGCCGGTGCTTCAATTCGGCGCTCATGAAGCTGTCGTTCTTCGAGGCGTAGTTCAGCTCGCCGATGATCCCGCGCGTGATCGACGGAGCGCTCGTGCGCAGGGTCGCGACGATATCGGGGTCGAACGACTTGATCACGAACGGACCGCTATAGCCGCTCAGGATCTCGCAGACCCGCTTGGTCAGGGTCATGTCGCCGTTGAACTTGCTCTTGATCTCGACGACGAGCGGGACGCGGCCGGCGACGGTGTCGAGGAACTGCTTCAGCGACGGGATCCTGTCGCCGCCCCTGGCGCCGGAAATCTCGATCTTCGTCAGGTCCGCGAGCCTACGCTCCGCGACCACGCCGGTATCGCCGGTGAGGCGGTCGAGCTCGAAGTCGTGGAACACGACGGCCTCGTTGTCGGCCGTGAGCTGCACGTCGAGTTCGATCGGGAAGCCGCGGGCGATGGCAGCCTCGGCGGCCGAGATCGTGTTCTCGATCACGCCGTTGGCTTTGTCGTGGAGGCCGCGATGGGCAATGGGCTTCGCGACGAGCCAGTCGGGGGTGCTCATCGGACTTCGAACATCCCTTCGACTTCCACGCAGGCATCGAGCGGGAGTTCCGCGACGCCGATGGTGGAGCGGGCATGGCGACCCGCATCGCCCAGCACCTCGACCATCAGGTCGGAGGCGCCGTTCATGACCGGGGCGAGGCCCGCGAAGGTGGGCACCGCATTGATGAAGCCGCCGAGGCGCACGCAACGAACGACCTTGTCCAGATCGCCGATAGCGGCTTTCAATTGGGCCAGGAGGTTGATGGCGCAGAGACGGGCGGCCTGTTGGCCGACATCGGGAGAAATCTCGCCCCCGAGCTTGCCCTTGTGCTCCTCGGCGAGCTTGCCGTCGAGGCCGAGGCAGAGCTGGCCCGAGATGACGATCAGGTTGCCCGTTCGCACGAACGGCACATAATTCGCCACGGGTGCTGCGGGTGTCGGGAGCGTGATGCCCAGATCCTGAAGTTTCTTGTCGACTGCGCTCATGATGAAGCCTCGGCTTGGTCTAATCCCGAAGACTAGTGGCGGATGAGCCAAGGAGACGCAAGGTGGAACGTTGCCCTGTCCGCAGGAGGATTCTATCTTCGTGAGTTGGGGGATCGGAGGTTTTATGCGTTCCTTGTTGATGGCAACGGGTCTTTCCATCGCCATGCTCGTCTCGGCCGCGGCCGAGACATCCAAGAATCCGGTGCAGCTCGTCCCGCACAGGGCGGTCTACGACCTGTCGCTTCTGCGCTCGGAGGGATCTCGCGGTGTCGAGGCCGCCCGAGGGCGCATCGCGATGGATTTCGGCGGCAATGCCTGTGAGGGATATACGCTGACCTACCGTCAGGTGACCGTCCTCGACAGCACGGAGTCGGGCTCGCGGACCGTGGACACGCGCACGGCGACCTATGAGGCCGGCGACGGCCTGTCCATGCGCTTCAAGTCCACCTCCACCATGCAGGGCCTGACCCGCGAGGGCGTCGACGGGGATGCGAAGCTCAGCCCCGACGGCACGCTGGATGTGCGCTTCAAGCAGCCGAAGGATGCCACTTTCGCGGCCGACGGCCAGCCGATCTTCCCGACGGAGCATCTCAAGCGGCTCATCGAGGCGGGCCGCGAGGGACGGAGGACCCTGGCGGTGCGGGTCTATGACGGTTCCGACGACGGCAAGAAGATCTACGACACCCTGGCGCTGATCGGGAACCGGATCGAGCCGGGCGCTGGAGCGGGTCTCGAAGAGGCGGTGCGCCAGGACGCCGTGGCAAGCTCGCCGCGATGGCCGGTCACCATCAGCTACTTCACGGACGGCACGGGCGACCAGACGCCCGTCTACACCATCTCGTTCGAGCTTTATGAGAACGGGATCAGCCGGGCGCTGAAGCTCGATTACGGCGACTTCGCCCTGAAGGGCGATCTCCAGAGCCTCCAGGTCCAGCCCACCGCGGCGCCGGCCTGTCAGCGCTGAGGCTTGCGGAAGGCGATGCCCTTCTGCAGGGCCGCGGCGCCGAATTTGTCGCGGATCCTGTCGATGGCCGCCTCCATGTGGGCCTGGCGCACCACGGTCTGATCCGCCAGGTCGCCCCGGTCCGCCTCCGCGCCGTCGCACAGATCCGCCGCGCCGATGCCGATGAGCCTGTAGGCGGTGCCGTCGCAGGCCGCCTTGAGAAGCTGGCGCGCCGGATCGAACAGGCGGGCCGCGAGTTGGGTCGCCGGCAGGCCCGAGCGGGTTCGGGTCAGGAGGCGGAAATCCTTGTCCTTGAGCTTCAGGGTCACGCTCTGGCCCGCAAGCCCGGCGGCCTTGAGACGCTTCGAGACCTTTTCGGCCAGTCGCCACAGGACCGGTTCCAGATCCTCGAACGAGCGCAGATCGACATCGAAGGTGGTTTCCGCCGAGATGCTCTTGGTCTCCCGCTCCGGCGTGACGGAGCGGCTGTCCTCGCCCCAGGCGAGCCGCGACAGCCGCTGCGAGTCGCGGCCCAGCGCCTCGAACAAGGTCTTGAGCGGAACGTCGCGCAGATGGGCGATGAGGGTCACGCCCGCTTTCGACAGGCGGCTCTGGGCGGACGCACCGATGCCGGGGATGATCGAA
This sequence comes from Microvirga sp. GCM10011540, assembly GCF_042650665.1. NCBI lineage: Bacteria > Pseudomonadati > Pseudomonadota > Alphaproteobacteria > Hyphomicrobiales > Methylobacteriaceae > Microvirga > Microvirga sp. GCM10011540. The sequence continues at coordinate 25,229 of NZ_JBHSBQ010000140.1, forward strand.
ACCGGCTTGTCCGCCAGGAAATCCGCCGCCTCCGCCCGGCCGATCACCGAGAAGCCGCGCGGCTTCTGCAGGTCCGAGGCGATCTTGGCCAGGAACTTGTTGTAGGACAGGCCGACCGAGATGCTGATGCCGATCTCGTTCTCCACCCGGTGGGCGAAGCGCGCCAGGGTGAGGGCGGGGCTGCCGTGATGCAGGCGCTCCGTTCCCGACAGGTCCAGGAACGCCTCGTCGATGGAGACAGGCTCCACGAGGGGGGTCAGCTCCAGCATGAGGCGCCGCACCTCGCGCCCGGCGACCCGGTACTTGTCGATGTTCGGCTTGATGACGACCGCGTGGGGGCAGGCCTTGAGGGCCTGGAACATGGGCATGGCGGAGCGGACGCCATAGGTTCGCGCCACGTAGCAGGCCGTGGCCACCACCCCGCGCTTGCCCCCGCCGATGATGACCGGCTTGTCCGCCAGGCTCGGGTCGTCCCGCTTCTCCACCGCCGCGAAGAAGGCGTCGCAATCCACATGGGCAATGGAGAGCAGGTCCCGCTCCGGATGCCGCAGCAGGCGCGGGGAGCCGCAGGCCTTGCATCGCTGCGCCAGCGACGATCCGGCGAAGGTCAGGCAGTCCCGGCAGAAGGGGGCGTCGCTCATGGCGGGGGAGCTATTCGAACTCGGAGGGGGAGAGGGTCCAGTGGGCCTGCATGACCTGCTCCGGCTTGATCTTCTGTTCCTCCGCGAAGCCGACGAGCAGGGCCTCGTCCGAGGCGATGTAGTCCAGAATGCCGGCGAAGAACCCCGCCGATTCGGCCGCGATGCGGATCGTGTCCACTCTCAGGCCCGAGACGGCCAGGAAACGGTTCAGCCGGTCTTCATCATTGGTGATATAGGAGAAGGCGCTTAACGCGACACGTTCGGCCTCATCGACGCTCATTTTCTTCAAGGGCATCTTCCTGCGAGGGATTTGCAATTCATCAATAGGTTCGAATGTAGCCTTATCATCGGACGAACAAGCGGGCCGGTGAAGTCGGATTTTGGGCCCCTGGGACAGCGGCAATGAAGAAGACGGTGCTCATCGTTGAGGACAACGAACTCAACATGAAGCTCTTCAACGATCTCCTCGAGGCTCACGGCTATGCGACCCTGAAGACGGGCCATGGCATCGAGGCGATGGAGCTCGCCCGCGCTCACAAACCCGACCTGATCCTCATGGACATCCAGCTCCCGGAGGTATCGGGGCTCGAGGTGACCCGTTGGCTCAAGGCGGACGACGACCTCAAGTCCATCCCGGTCATCGCGATCACCGCCTTCGCCATGAAGGGCGACGAGGAGCGGATCCGGGAAGGGGGCTGCGAGGCCTATCTGTCCAAGCCCATCTCGGTCGCCAAGTTCATCGCCACCGTCAAGACCTATCTCGACGCCGACACCCCCCGCTCATGACGGCCCGGGTTCTGATCGTCGGCACCGTCTTTGTCAGAACGCAGGCCCTTCAGAAAACCCTTCTTGGCGCAGGCTTCGATGCGGTGATCGCCACGAACAGGCGCGACGGCCTCGCTCTCTGCCGCAGGGGCATGGCGGACGTGGTGCTCCTCGATGCGGTCCAGCCGGGTCTCGACGCATTCGCCTTCTGCCGGAAGCTCAAGGGGGAGGGCACGCTTCGGCACCTTCCCTTGGGGCTGGCGATGCGGGACGGCGAACCGCGGCTCCGGCTCCAGGCGCTCGAGACCCAGGTCGACGAATGCTTCCCGGTCTCCATGCCCGACCGGCTCTTTCTCCTGCGGATGCACAGCCTTGCCGAGCTGTCCGAGCGAACCGGAAACCTGCGCCGGATGGCGGTTATCGGCGGGCAGGACGTTCCGCCCGCTGCAGCGGGCCGCGCGCGCATCCTCGTTCTCGATCCCGAGGTCCGGTCCCGGCAGCGATTGGAGGAGATCCTGGCGCCGGAATTCCCTGTGACGACGGCCTCCCATGCGGAGGAGGCCCTCGCAGCGGTGACGAGGGAGGCCTTCGGCGTGATCGCCTGCGACTTCACGGCGCTCCGGGAGGAAGGGTTGGCCGCGGCTCTCCTGCGCCAGCATCTGCGTCTCGGCGGCATGGCGGGAGCATTCGGACTGATCGGCCTGGGCGACGATGCCGGAGCGGTCTACGCAGAAGCTCCGGAGGGCGCGCTCCACGACGTCCTTCTGCGCCCCCTCGACCGGTGCGAAACCCTGCTCCGTGTTCGGCTGGGCTCCCGGAAGCACATTTTGGGAACGTCGCTGAAGGCACTCGCAGCAAGACTGGAATCCTGCCCCCGGCTGGCTTGGTCCGGAGTTCCCTTGCCACCAAATCACCTCGCTGCTTGAGCCGCAGCGTGAGCAATCCGACTCTTGTTGTTGACAGAGCAGGGTTTTGGCGTTTCCTTTGGATAAAGGACATTTGAACGAAGGGGCGCTTGCGCCGCCCGATGTTTCCTATATGTTCGGATTGAATTCTCCGCATGAGCGGAGCCGTAATGCCTCACGGATGCTCAGGTCCGCCGCATCTCCTGGGAATTCGTAGGCTCGGCCAGCCCGGGGGCGGATCGTTGCCTCCTCAACAGAGCCGTCCCCGGCTGGCCACCTCTCCCCCTTGAAGACAGCCTCGTCTTTTCGCTCGGCAGTGTTCCGCCCGCTGTAACCCAGCGGCTCGTGCCTCCATGCCGCAAGGGACATATCCTTCCGGCTATGGGAACAATTCCGAGGATGGCGTTGAGCATCGGTAATCCCGATGCAGTACGGCCAAGCTTATGCTCCTTTGTTCTGCAGCGTTTTTGTAAATTCGAATGGGCTCAAGTATCGCTCCACGGGAGGCGAGAACAGCGGACCGCGCAGCAGAGGCAGATAATCAATAATACTGAATTCTTATCTGCGAGCCGCGAAGAGTGCTCAGCAAATAGCCGAATTCATCCCTTTGGGTCTTTTGAATACTCCCCTTACGGGTATTGGACGAGGTGCCTTCGCGTCCTTTCTCCCGCTCCGAATGAGCCGCGGTGGGACAGCAAACGAATGAGAGGCATCACATGGCCACCGTTGTTTTGACCGTTGAACAATATCTTGCAGCTACCGAACCTTTCCTGGCGGAAGACGACGTCATCCTTACGGATACGGGCGCGAACATCGCGGCGCTCTCTCCTGAACAGCTCCTGGCGCTCCGCAATTTCAATGTCGATACGATCGACGCGACCGACGAGGCGCTGGTCCTGTCCATCGACCAGTTCGTTTCGCTGGGGCCGGTTGCGCTGACCGACGCAGATACGGTGACGGTTCGCGATACGGCGGCGGTCCTTCAGAGCGGCTCACCCGACGACGTTGCCGCCCTTTCCGCCGCCAATGTGGACATCCTCGACGCCTCGGACGGTGCGCTCACATTCTCCCTGGATCAGTTCGCCGCCCTGGGAGACGTCGTCTTCTCGGAGGAGGATGTCGTCACGATCCAAGGCTCGAGTGACGCTTTCGCAGGGGGCACTCCCGAGCAGGTCGCGGGATTGGAGGCCAAGAACGTCGACGTCGTCGATGCCACCGACGATGTTCTCATCTACTCCCTGGCGCAGTTCAACGCCCTAGGCGTCGTGAGCGTTACGGCCGCCGACACGGTCGTCGTGACCGGTACCGGTGCTGAACTGGGAGCCCTGACGGCAGACCAGATCGCAGCCCTTGCTGCGGACGGCGTCGACATCCTTGATGCTTCCGACAACGCCGTGACGTTGGCAGGCGTGCAGGCAGCGGCGTTGCTCGGCACAAACATCGCCTTCGGCGCCGATGACGCCGTGACGGTGTCGGATACAGGCGCGGCTCTCAGCGCTTTGTCGCCGGAACAGATCGCTGCGCTGACGGCGAAGGGTGTCGATGCCTTCGATGCGACCGATGATGCCGTGACCCTGTCCGTAGCGCAGTTCGCGGCTTTCGGTGGTGGGCTCTCCAACACTGACGCGGTGACAATCTTCGACACGAGCACCAATATCGCCGCCCTGACGGCCGAGCAGATCGCTACGTTCGTTGCCCAAGGAGTGGTCAGCTTCGATGCGACCGATGATGCTGTCACTTTATCGCTGGCGCAGTTTGCAGCTTTCGGAGGCACGCTCTCCAACACTGACGCGGTGACCATCTCCGATACGAGCGCCAATATCGCCGCCCTGACGCCCGCGCAGATCTCAGCCCTCACGGCTCAGGGAGTGGTGGCATTCGACACGAGCGACAATGCGGTGAGCCTGTCTCTCGCGCAGCTCGCCGCCTTCGGTGGTCGGCTCTCCAACACTGACGCGGTGACCATCTCCGACACGAGCACGAACATCGCCGCCCTGACGGCCGCGCAGATTGCGGCGCTCACCGGTCAGGGCGTCGTCCGCATCGACGCCACGGACGACGTGCTGAACCTGTCGCGCGACCAGCTCAACGCGCTCGGCTCCATCGCGCTGACGCAGGGCGATGTGGTGTCGGTCTCCGACACGGGCGCGGCCATCGCTTCGCTCACCCAGGCGGAACTTGCGGCATTCGCTGCGGCAGGCGTCGATGCTCTCGACGCCACCGACAACGTCGTCACCGTCTCGGTCGGGCAAGCCCTCCTTGTCTCAGGTTCGGCACTGAGTTTTGCAGCCAATGATGTCGTGACGGTGTCCGATACGGGAGCGGCACTCTCGGCACTCTCGGCGGCGGAGATCGTGGCTCTTGGAGCCGACGGGGTCGACGTGATCGACGCGAGTGACGGTGCCGTGTCCCTGACGGCGGATCAGGCTGCGGCGCTCGCCGATAGCGGAATCTCGCTTGCTGCCGGGGACGACGTAGCCCTTGCGGATACGGGAGCCGCACTCGGCGGGTTGTCGGCTGCGGAGCTCGCCGCCCTGAACGGCAGAGGCATCGACCGCATCGACGCAAGCGACGACGTTCTCGCCCTGTCCCTGGCGCAGCTCAATGCGTTGGGCTCGGTCGGCCTGACTGCGGGCGACACGATCACGTTGAGGGACAGCGGCGGAGCCTTGTCGTCCCTCTCGCCGGACCAGATCGGAGCCTTGGCGCCCCGCGGCATCGATGCTCTCGATGCGACGGACAACTTCGCCAGTCTGTCCCTCGCCCAGTACTCGGCTCTCGGCTCGCTCCAGTTCGCGGCCGAGGATACCCTGAAGATCACCGGAACCTCCGGCTCGGATCGGATCGTCGGCCGCTCGTCCAACGACATCATCGACGGTGGCAGGGGCCACGATCGTCTCTACGGCGGCGATGGGGCCGACTTCCTCAACGGAAGTTCCGGAAACGACCGTCTCTATGGTGGTGACGGCGCCGATTTCCTGAAAGGCGGCTCCGGAAACGACCGCCTCTACGGCCAGGACGGCAACGACTGGCTCTACGGCGGCAGCGGCAACGACATCATGAGCGGCGGAAAGGGCAGGGACACCTTCGTGTTCGATGCCAAGCCGCACAAGAGAATGAACCTCGACAAGATCACCGACTTCAACGTGAAGTACGACACGATCTATCTCGACAACAAGGTCTTCAAGAAGCTCGGAAAGGGCAGCGAGTTCAAGCCGGGCAAGCTGAAGAGCTCGTATTTCGAGCGGGACAGCAGTGCCGACGACCGCAACGACTACCTGATCTACAACAAGAAGAACGGCGTGCTCTACTACGATGCCGACGGCTCGGGTTCCGGGCGGGCGGTCGAGATCGCCAGGCTCGACAAGAACCTCAAGCTGACGAACAAGGACTTCTTCATCGTCTGACGTGGTGAAGCACGCCCGAGCCCTGCCCCTCCTCGGCACCAGCCGGGGAGGGGTTTTCTCTGAGGAAGACATGCCTGCCATGGCACTGCCTGAGACGCGGAGGCCGATTCGTCAGATCGAGTGGGAGAATTCGTATCCGAATCGACGAATTGCCAATAGTTTCTGCAAGGTTGTCTGACCAATTCGCTCAAAATCATCACGGCTGATCCAGTGATATTTCTGAGGTAAATGCCTGATATTACAAATTATTGCCCTGGCATGCTGCCGGTACTCTCTTTTTAGAGAGTAGACCTCTTTCCCTCGCCCCTGGATTACTCCCCGAAAGATGCCGCTCAGGCACGGGTTTAAACCGGGAAATCGAAAGGTGAGCCGCCATGGCCGATGTCTACGTGACCATTCAGGAAGCCCTCCGCGGGCGCTTCAACGACGGCGATACCGTCATCGTCATCGACACGGTGACGAACTTCAATGCTCTCACGGTCGGAGAAATCGAGTCCCTGAGCGATTACAGGGTCGATCACCTGCAGGTCGTTTCCGATGAGACCGGCAACGTTTCCCATTGGACGGTGAACCAGGCCAAGGCTCTCCTGGGCACGGTAATTACTTTCACGTCCGGTTCGAGGGTTTTCATCTCGGATGAGGGTGAGAACATTGCCGGTCTCTCTGCGGAGCAAATCACGCTCCTGGGACGGAACGGCAAGAACATTCGGTACCTGGATGCGGTCGACGACGAGATCACGCTTTCCGCCGCGCAGATCCTGGCAACGCAGGGCCTCAACGAAACGCTGGACGGGATTTCCGAGGATGATGCCGTCACCCTGCGCGATACCGGCCGCAACATCACGGAGCTTGACGACGCTCAGCTCAGCGCCCTCGACGGCAAAGGGGTCGTGGCCATCGATGTCATCGGCGATGCCATCGGTTTGACGCTGGCGCAGGTGAACAGCATCGACGAAGCGGTGGCATTCGCCGCGGCCGACGAGGTTTCCATCTCCGGAACGGCTGCGGAGCTTGCGGGGATCTCCTCCACGATGCTCCAGAACTATGCGTCGCGGGGCATCGACCGGCTGCACGCGACAGATGCCGTCAATCTCACCGCCTCGCAGGCCGCGACCCTAGTGAGTGGGGGAATGGGCTACACGGCGGGCAGCAACGTCACCGTATCCGGATCCATTGGGGACTTCACGGCGGCTCAGATTGCGGCCCTCGGCGCCAAGGGCGTCGACATGTTCGATGCAGCGGCTCCGGTGGTGCTGAATGCAGGCAAGGCCGCGGCTCTGGCCGGAACGGCCACCGTCCTTGCCGCCGACGACAATGTCACCGTGCGTGATACGGGCGCCAATCTCGCGAGCCTGAGCGGTGCTCAGATCGCGGCGCTGAAGGCGAAGGGCGTCGATGGTTTCGAGGCGAGCGACAATGCCGTGACCCTGTCGGTCTCGCAGATTGAGGCCCTGGGCGGGGCGCTCTCCCAAGGAGGAAGCACCGTCGCGGTCGCCGATACGGGCGCCGCCATCGCCGCGCTGACCCCGGCCCAGATCGGAGCGCTGGCCGCGCAGGGTGTCGGCACGGTGGATGCCACCGACAATTCCCTCGCCCTGTCCCTCGCACAGTTCGGCGCCCTCGGAACGGTGACTCTGTCGGCGGCCGATTCCCTGGTCCTCGCGGATGCAGGCGCGCAGATCCGCGGCCTCACCCCTGCGCAGATCGCCGAACTCGCGGCCAAGGGCGTCGATGCTCTCGACGCCAGCGACAATGCGATCACACTCTCCATCGCCCAGTTCGCGGCAATGGGAGCGTTGCAGTTCGCGGCGGGCGACCGGATCAAGGTCAACGGCACCTCCAAGGGCGACAAGATCACGGGCCGCGCCTCGGACGAAGTCCTCGTCGGCCTTTCCGGCAACGACCGCCTGAAGGGCTCCGCAGGCGACGATCTGATCTGGGGCGGCAAGGGCAAGGACATGCTCTACGGCGGCACGGGCCGGGACGTGTTCGTGTTCGACACCAAGGCACGCAAGAAGGATGCCGACCGGATCAAGGACTTCAAGGTCAAGGACGATACGATCTTCCTCGACAACAAGATCCTCAAGAAGCTCGGTAAGAAGGGCAGTCTGGACAAGCCGGCCAAGCTGAAGAAGACGTTCTTCGAGATCGGCCGCGAGGCAGACGACCGCAACGACTACGTTCTCTTCGATCCGAGGAGCGGCAAGCTGTCCATCGACGTGGACGGCTCGGGCTCGAAGGAGGCCGTGGAGATCGCCATCCTGAGAAAGCGATTGAAGCTGCGCGCGGACGACTTCGAGATCATCTGACGGATTGCGGCGGCGCTATGAAACCCCTCCTCGGCATCAGCCGGGGAGGGGCTTTTGCTTTAGAGGGGGGGAACTCCGTGCTGGAATGCCCTCGAGGAAGAGGGAGGCGTCGGCGCGGCTGCCCCCGTCATCTGATACAGCCTCCGCGCTCGGTCTCTCGTCGCGCAACCCGCGGCATTCTTGCGGAATGGCTGGCGCCGACGAAAGGCGAGCAGGGGAGTCCAAAAGAAAAACCGCCCCCCGAAGGGAGCGGCTTATGTTCTCTGCAACGTGAAGCGAAGCCGTTACTTGATCTTGGCTTCCTTGAACTCGACGTGCTTCTTGGCGACCGGGTCGTACTTCTTGAACGACATCTTGTCGGTCATCGTGCGGGAGTTCTTCTTCGTCACGTAGAAATAGCCCGTGTCGGCGGTGGAGACGAGCTTCACTTTGATGGTTGCGGCTTTGGCCATGGTCGGACCTCTTGGTTCGGCGCTCGGCGTGGCCGAAACGCAAAGGCCGGGCGAACCCGGCCGAGAAAATCGTGGCTTCCCATGCCCGATTTAGGCCGCTCCGTCAAGACTTTCCCTCGGCGAGAAAGGCCGGACGGAGAGGATGGGCGGCCAAAAGCCCGGGTTTTACAGCAATTCCCGCACGAAACGGCCGCGCTTCTGGTAGAAGAAGGGCACCGGCAGTTCATGGCCGAATCCGGCGGCGATCCGCGATTCCAGCTCCGAGAGGAGCACGGCGGTGATCGGCGGCAGGTCCAGGGCCCGCGCCTTCTCGATGGTGACCCAGGTCAGCTCCACGAGTTCCGAATCGGGGCCGACGGCGCCTTCGATCTCTTCCGCGATGGCGGTCCGGTCCACGGCGAAGAAGCGGGTGTCGAACCGCTTCACGCGCTTGGGCGGCGTGATGGCGCGGCCGATGAAGTGCAGGGCCTCGAGATCCGGGAAGATCCCCCGCTCCTTGAAGGTGGCCCAGGGCGTGCCTTCCGGCACCCTGTCAGGGCTGCCGTAATCCTTGGTGCCGAGAAGCAGGCCGGTCTCTTCGAAGGTCTCGCGGATGGCGGCCAGCGCCAGGGCGCGGCTGCGCTGGGCGGAGGGGCGGGTCACCCGCGCCATGAGGGCATGCTCGGCCCGCGGGTGAAGGGCGCCCGCGACCGCCATGGAACGGTCGCCCGCCTCGATCCGTCCTCCGGGGAAGACGAACTTGCCGGGCATGAACTTGTGTCCCGCATGGCGCTTGCCCATGAGCACCTTGGGGGTGCGTCCCTTGCGGTCGATGATGATGAGGGTGGCGGCGTCGGCAGGGCGGAGCGCCGGGGCCTTAGGATCGCGCGTCGCGGACGCGAAGCGTTCCATCTGTTCCAGCTGCGCCTGCATCTCCGTCACGTGTCCGCTCCCCGTCCTGTTCTCCGCTCCCGGCGCGGGCCGCGCCGAAGCCATGCATACCTAGCGCGTATTGCAGGCCCACGACAGCGCCTTTCACCGGTTGGAGAAGCGCAAGGCACAGGACGAGCGTGAGGGCGGGCCAGAGCGCCAGATGGAGCCACATGGGAACCTCCATCCTGGTCTCGGTCATGAGGATGCCGTAGCCGATCAGGTGGCCCACCACGAACATGACGATGTAGGGCGGGAAGTCGTCCGCCCGGTGGTGGTGAAACTCGGTCCCGCAGGCATCGCACTGGTCCGCCACCTTGAGGAAGCGGCCGAAGAGGCGGCCCCGGTTGCAGGCCGGGCAGCGGCCCATGAAGCCGCGCCTCATGGCGGTGAAGACCGGAACCGCAGCCGGATCGCGTGGCGTCGCGGTTTCGATGGAATAGGGCATCGTCGTTCCTTATCGGGCGCGGCTCGACCGCTTCACCTTCACGCGGGTCGCCGTGCGCCGGCTGTCCTTGGCGGCCTTCGGGCCGCCGCGCATGCGCTTGGCCCCCTTCTTGGCTCCGGAGGGCCTGCCGCTGTAGCGTCCCTTGGAGAGCAGCACGAAGCGGAGCGCGCCGGCGACGGGAGCCGCCTCGACCAGCTTGACCTCGACCTTGTCGCCGAGGCGGTAGGTCTCTCCCGTGCGCTCGCCGCGCATGGAATGGGTCCGCTCGTCGAAGGCGTAGTAGTCCTCGCCGATGGTGGCCGCCGGCACGAAACCGTCCGCGCCCGTATCCTCGAGCTTGATGAAGAGCCCGGCCTTGGTGACGCCGGAGATCTGCCCGTTGAATGTGGCCCCGATCCGGTCGGCCAGGAAGTGCGCGATGAGGCGGTCGATTGTCTCACGCTCCGCCGCCATGGCGCGCCGCTCGGCCGCCGAGATGCGGGCGCTGACTTCGATCAGCTCCGCCCGGGTCGTGTCGGGCCTCAGCCCGTCCTTGCCGAGCTTGAGCGCACTGATGAGGGCGCGGTGCACGATAAGGTCGGCATAGCGGCGGATGGGCGAGGTGAAATGGGCGTAGCGCCTGAGGTTCAGGCCGAAATGGCCGTAGTTTTCCGCCGAGTACTCCGCCTGCGATTGGGAGCGCAGAACCACCTCGTTGATGAAGAGCTGGTGCTCCGAACCTTCGACGCTGCGCAGGATGCGGTTGAACAGCTCGGGCTTCAGGGCGCCTTGCGTCGGAAGCTTGAGTCCGATGGAGGCCAGCACCTCGCTCAAGGACCGCATCTTCTCCAGGGACGGCTCGTCATGGACCCGGTAGATCAGGTCGCTGTCGGCCTTTTCCAGGGTTTCCGCCGCGGCCACGTTGGCGAGGATCATGAACTCCTCGATGAGCTTGTGCGCCTCCAGCCGCTCGGGCACGAAGACCCGGTCCACTGTGCCGTCGGGCTTGAGCACGATCTTGCGCTCGGGCAGGTCGAGGAACAGCGGCTCGCGGATGTCGCGCGCCTTCTTCACGGCCTCGTAGGCAGCCCAGAGGGGCTTGAGAATGGAATCGAGGATCGGGCCGGAGGTCTCGTCCGGGCGGCCGTCGATGGCGGCCTGCGCCTGCTGGTAGGAGAGCTTGGCGGCCGAGCGCATCATCACCCGGTGGAAGCTGTGGCTCTTCTTGCGTCCGTCGGGGCCGATCACCATCCGCACGGCCAGGGCGGGGCGGTCCTCCTGGGGGCGCAGGGAACAGAGATCGTTGGAGATCCGCTCCGGCAGCATCGGCACGACCCGGTCGGGGAAGTAGACCGAGTTGCCCCGTTCCTGCGCCTCGCGGTCGAGGGCCGAGCCCGGCCGCACATAGGCCGCCACGTCGGCGATCGCCACCGTGACCACGAATCCGCCTTCGTTGCCGGTGTCCGGATCCGGCACCGCATGGACCGCGTCGTCGTGGTCCTTGGCGTCGGCGGGGTCGATGGTGATGAGCGGAAGCTTCCGCCAGTCCTCGCGGCCGTCAAGCGTCGCGTGCTGGGCCTTCTCGGCCTCTTCCAGGACATCCTTGGGAAACACGTTCGGGATGTTGTGGGCATAGATCGCGATGAGGCTGATCGCCTTCTCGGACTTCACGGAGCCGAGGCGCTCCTGCACCTTGGCATGGGGCAGGCCGTAGCGCCCGTGCTTGACGATGCTGGTCGCCACCAGGTCGCCGTCCTGCGCCCCGCCCTCGTCGCCCGGGTTGATCTGAAGTTCCTGCTCGCGGGCCTTCTTGTCCACCGGCACGAGCCGTCCGCCGCCCTCGGGCAGGGCCCGGAAGATGCCGAGCACCTGGGCCTGCTTCTTGGCGATGATCTTGGTGACGCGGCCCGCATAGCGATGGATGTCGCCCTCCTTCAGAGGGTCGACGCGCAGGAGGGCCCGATCGCCGACACCGGCGACAGGCATGCCCGGGCGCGGTTTGCGGGGAGGGGTGATGATGATCGTCGGGATATCCCCGTGCTCCTCGGCATCCCACTCGGTCGGCACCGCGATGAGCTCGCCGTCCCGGTCCCGCTTGGTGATGTCGGCCAGGACCACCGGAGGGAGCTGCCCCGCCCTGTGGACTACCTTCCGGCGGCGGTCGACGACGCCCTCGATCTCCAGGTCCTTCAGCATCTGCTTGAGCCAGATCCGGTCGCCGCCCTTGATGTTGAAGGCCTTGGCGATGTCGCGCTTGGCCAGCTTGCCGGTCGCGCTGGAAATGAAGGCGACGAGATCCTCCCGCGAGGGGAGCGTGGAGACGGAGTCTTTGGTGCGTTTCGCCAAGGGTCAAACTCGATCAGATTGTGATGTCTTGTCGCATGGGGACAGGGCCGCCGCTAGGGGGACTGCCCCGAAGACGACGCATGAGCCGGGGCAATGGATCCATTCGGGCCCGCTTTCAGGCTCGAGACAAAAAAAAGACCCCGAAATCGGAGTCTTTTAAGGGACCGGCCCGTGGGGGCAGAATGAGCCGGTGATGCCTGTTAACGAGGAACTTCAAAGAAGGTTCCGGCGGTTTCGAAATTTTTTCGAAAAAATTTCGGACACCCCGTCAGATGTCCAGGTCTGCCTCGTCGGCGAAGGCGGCGCGTTCCTGGATGAAGGTGAAGCGGGCTTCGGGCTTGTTGCCCATCAGGCGCTCCACTGTGTCGCCGGTCTCGGGCCGCTCGTCGCTTTCCACCACCACCTTCAGAAGCAGGCGCTTCCTCGGATCCATGGTGGTTTCCTTCAACTGGGCCGGCAGCATCTCGCCCAGGCCCTTGAAGCGGCCGATCTCGACCTTGCCGTTGCCCTTGAAGACCGTCTTCATCAGGCGGTCCCGGTCGGCATCGTCCCGTGCATAGGCCGATTTCGTGCCCTGGGTCAGCCGGTAGAGAGGCGGAACGGCGAGGTAGAGGTGCCCGGCGTCGATGAGCCGGGGCATCTGCCGGTAGAAGAAGGTGATCAGCAGGGACGCGATATGGGCGCCGTCCACGTCAGCATCGGTCATGATGATGACCTTGTCGTAGCGCAGGTCCGCATCCCGGTACTGGGAGCCCATGCCGCAGCCGAGCGCCTGGACGAGGTCCGAGAGCTGCTGGTTCTGGTGCAGCTTGTCCCGCCCCGCCGAGGCCACGTTCAGGATCTTGCCGCGCAGGGGCAGAACGGCCTGGGTGGCGCGGTCGCGGGCCTGCTTGGCCGAGCCGCCGGCCGAGTCGCCCTCGACGATGAACAGCTCGGAGCCGGCCATGCCCGCGTTGGTGCAGTCCGCCAGCTTGCCCGGCAGGCGCAGCTTGCGGGTCGCGGTCTTGCGGGCGACCTCCTTCTCCTGGCGGCGGCGCAGGCGCTCCTCGGCCCGGTCGATCACCCAGTCGAGCAGCTTGTTGGCCTGCTGCGGCGAGGCGGCGAGCCAGTGGTCGAAGGTGTCGCGGATCGCGGCCTCGACGATGCGCCCGGCCTCCAGCGTCGCCAGCTTGTCCTTGGTCTGGCCCTGGAATTCCGGCTCGCGGATGAAGACCGACAGCATGGACGCGCAGGTCGCCATCACGTCGTCGGTGGTCACTGCCGCCATGCGCTTCTGCTGGTTCACGCGCTCGGCATGGTCGCGCAATCCGCGCAGGAGGGCGATGCGCAGGCCGTTCTCGTGCGTGCCGCCCTCAGGGGTCGGAATCGTGTTGCAGTAGGAGGAGGAGAACCCGTCCTCGTTCGCCATCCAGGCGACCGCCCATTCCAGGGAGCCGTGGCCGCCGGGCTTGGCGATCTTTCCGGAGAAGACCTGGTCGGTGACCAGTTCCTTGCCCTCGATGTCCCGGGCCAGATAGTCCTTCAGGCCGTTCGGGAACTTGAAGGTGGCTTCCGCAGGAACGTTCTCGACGCCCTCCAGCAGCGAGGGCGCGCATTTCCAGCGGATCTCGACGCCGCCGAACAGATAGGCCTTCGAGCGCGCCATCTTGAACAGGCGGCGCGGCTGGAAATGGGCGTCCTTGCCGAAGATCTGGTGGTCGGGCTTGAAGCGGACCTTGGTGCCGCGCCGGTTGAGAACCCGGCCCACGGTTTCCAGCTTCGTCTGGGGGACGCCGCGGGCGAAGACCTGGCGGTAGAGGGTCTGGCCGCGCGCCACCTCGACCTCGAGGGTTTCGGACAGGGCGTTGACCACCGACACGCCGACGCCGTGCAGGCCGCCGGAGGTCTCGTAGACCTTCGAATCGAACTTACCGCCCGCGTGGAGCGTGGTCATGATGACTTCGAGCGCCGACTTCTTCGGGAATTTCGGGTGCGGATCGACCGGGATGCCGCGGCCGTTGTCCATGACCGAGAGCCAGCCGTCCTCCTCCAGCTCCACCTCGATGAAGGTCGCGTGACCCGCCACCGCCTCGTCCATGGAGTTGTCGATCACCTCGGCGAAGAGGTGGTGGAGGGCCTTCTCGTCCGTGCCGCCGATATACATGCCCGGACGGCGCCGGACGGGCTCCAGCCCCTCCAGCACCTCGATGGCCGAAGCGTCGTAGCCGCTTTCGCCGGGCGTGCCCTGCGGCGGCGGCGGTGCAGTGCGGGACACTTTCGCGGCGGCGTTCCTGGCCGAGGCCGGCACCGCCCGCTTCGCGGACGCAGCCCCGCTGCCCCCAAAGAGATCGTCGTTATCGGTCATTGGGACCTTGGTTCGTGATGATTCGGTTTTCTTTACACCATATCTCATTCACAAATTCATACGTGAACAAAACGGAAACATAAAGGCTCTCGTTGGCCCGCAAGCCATAAAAGGTGGGGATGGGAAAAAGGGTCGCAACGGCTCAGCTTGCCCCTAAAGAATGTCTTACGTTCGTCACGAGGAACTGTTTAGTTAGTGTTCACGTTGGGAGGTTAGGCTAACCCGAGCTTAACGGAGAGCGATGGTGACGACGCGGACGACCCTGGGAACGGCACAGCAGCTTCACCTGAACCGCGCCGCGCGTACGGCCGGGGAAGCCTTCGCCTTCGAGGAACCCGAGACCCTCCGGGCCGCCCCGGCGGGCCGAAGCTACGGGACGAACCTGCTGTGGCTGGCCATGGCGCTGATCGCCGTTCTGGCCCTCTGGCTCAGCTTCTAGTCCTCGGCACTTTCATGCCGCCCGCCGAAGAGGCTGTTGAGCCACCTTTCCGCGGGCTTTCCGAACACCAGGAGCGAGAGCGCGAGCCCGTTTCCGACGATGGTGATGAACCAAGCTCCCACGCCGGCCGTCACCCCTAGGGCCGCCGCCATCCAGACCGTCGAGGCCGTGGTCAGGCCCTGAACGTCGGATCCGTCCTGCCGGCGGATGATCACGCCCGCGCCGAGAAAGCCGATTCCCGTCAGGATGCCCTGGATGACGCGGCTGACCGCGTCCTCCTCGAAATGAACGTGCCCGTAGGACGAGCCTGCCATGACGGCGAGGGCCGAGCTGAGCGAAACCAACCCCAGCGTCCGCATGCCGATGGGCTTGCCGTAGAGGTCCCGGTTCAGGCCGATGGCCATGCCAGAGACCATCGCCACGAAGAGGCGGAGCAGCATCTCGAAAGACTCTCTGTGCTCCGCATGGAACGCGAAAAACCACTCGGTCATCGCATTCAGCCGGATTGAGCAGCCTTCGAGGCGGCCTTCTTGGTCGCGGTCTTCTTGGCAGGGGCTTTCTTGGCGGCCGGCTTCTTGGCTGCCGTCTTCGTGGCGGCCTTTGCGGGAGCTTTCTTGGCAGCCGCCTTCTTGGCCGGAGCCTTGCGGCCGCGAGCGGACTTCTTGCTTCCGCCCATGGCGCGGCGGGCGTTGAGAAGGCCGACCGCCTCGTCGAGGGTCACCGCTTCCGCCGAGGTGGTCTTCGGCAGGGTCGCGTTGGTCTCGCCGTCCGTGACGTAGGGCCCGAAGCGGCCTGCCTTCACCACGATGGGCTTGCCCGATTCCGGATCCTCGCCGAGCGGACGGCCCGGATCGGCCGCGCCGCGGCGGAAGCCGCCGGCGCCGCTTTCCTTGGCGACGATCAGGTCGATGGCCCGGTTGCCGCCGATCTCCAGCACGTCGTCGTCCTTGCCGAGATTGGCATAGGTCTTGCCGTGCTGAACGTAGGGTCCGTAGCGGCCGATGCTGACGAGAATCGGTTCGCCCGTCTCGGGGTGCGTCGCCACCTGGCGCGGGAGCGCCAGGAGCTTGAGCGCCTTTTCCAGATCGACCAGGGCAGGGGACATGCCTTTCGGCAGGGAGGAGCGCTTGGGCTTCTCGCCCTCGCCGAGCTGCACGAAGGGTCCGAACCGGCCGTCCCGGAGCGTGACCTGCTGGCCGGTCTCGGGATCGTCTCCGAGCACCTTCACGCCCGGCGTGCCGCCGTTCTCCGAGGAGCCTTCGCCGTCGCCGTCGACGCCCGAGGCGGCGAGCTGGCGGGTGTACTTGCATTCCGGATAGTTCGAGCAGCCGATGAAGGCGCCGAACTTGCCGAGCTTGAGCGAGAGCTGGCCCGTGCCGCAGGTCGGGCAGGTGCGCGGGTTCGATCCGTCGCCCCTGTCGGGGAAGATGTGCGGGCCGAGCAGCTCGTTGAGCGCGTCCAGGACCTCGGTGGTGCGAAGCTCCTTGGTCTCGCCGATGGCGGCCGAGAAGTCGCGCCAGAAGTCGCGCAGCACCTGCTTCCAGTCGATCTCGTGGTTGGAGATCCGGTCCAGCTGCTCTTCGAGGTCGGCGGTGAAGTCGTATTCCACGTAGCGGCGGAAGAAGCTCTCCAGGAACGCGATGACGATCCGGCCCTTGTCCTCGGGCACGAGGCGCTTCTTCTCGATGCGGACGTATTCGCGGTCGCGCAGGGTCTGGAGCACGGCGGCATAGGTCGAGGGGCGGCCGATGCCGAGCTCTTCCATGCGCTTGACGAGGCTTGCCTCGGAATAGCGCGGCGGCGGCTCGGTGAAGTGCTGGTTGGCGGCGATGCGGCGCCGCTCCAGCGGGTCGCCAGCCTTCATCGGCGGCAGGCGGCCTTCGTCCTCGTCCGGATCGTCGTCCTTGCTCTCGTTGTAGAGGGTCAGGAAGCCGTCGAACTTCACCACCTGGCCGGTGGCGCGCAGGTCGAGCTTGCGGGGGCCGACCGCCGCCGCGATATCGGCGGTGGTGCGCTCCAGCTGCGCCGATTCCATCTGGCTGGCGACGGTGCGGATCCAGATCAGCTCGTAGAGACGGGCCTGTTCCGGCTCCAGATACTTCGCCACGTGTTTCGGCAGGCGGCTCATGTCCGTCGGGCGGATGGCCTCGTGGGCCTCCTGGGCGTTCTTGGCCTTGGTGGTGTATTTTCGCGGCACGTCCGGCACGTAGCGGTCGCCGTATTCCTTGCCGATGACCCGGCGGGCGGCCTGCACCGCCTCGGACGCCATGTCGACGCCGTCGGTACGCATGTAGGTGATGAGGCCCACGGTCTCGCCGCCGATATCGATGCCCTCGTAGAGCCGCTGCGCGATGCGCATGGTCTGGGCCGGAGCAAGGCCCAGCTTGCGCGAGGCCTCCTGCTGCAGGGTCGAGGTGGTGAAGGGCGGGTAGGGATGGCGCTTGGCGGGCTTGGCCTCGACGTTCGAGACCGTGAAGGTCGCAAGCTCCAGGTCCTTCTTGAAGGCTTCCGCCTCCGCGCCCGTGCCGATGTCCAGCCGGGTGATCTTCTTGCCGTCCGCACCCACGAGGCGGGCGTCGAACACGCCGCCGTCCCTGGTGGCGAGGGTGGCGATCAGCGACCAGTATTCCTGGGTCTTGAAGGTCTCGATCTCGAGTTCGCGATCGCAGACGAGGCGAAGCGCCACCGACTGCACGCGTCCGGCCGAGCGGGCTCCCGGAAGCTTGCGCCACAGCACCGGCGAAAGGGTGAAGCCGACGAGATAGTCGAGCGCGCGGCGGGCCATGTAGGCATCGACCAGCGCCTGGTCGATCTCGCGGGGCTGGCGCAGCGCCGTCTGCACCGCGTCCTTGGTGATCGCATTGAAGGTCACGCGCTCGATGGGCATGTCCTTCAGGGCGCGCTTCTCGCGCAGCGCCTCGACCACGTGCCAGGAAATCGCCTCGCCCTCGCGGTCCGGGTCGGTGGCGAGGATCAGCTTCTCGGCTCCCTTGAGCGCCCTGGCGATCTCGGCCACGCGCTTCGAGCCCCGGTCCTCCAGGGTCCAGATCATGCGGAAGTCGGCATCCGGGTCGACCGAGCCATCCTTGGCGGGCAGGTCGCGGATATGCCCGAAGGACGCCAGGACCTCGTAGTCCTTGCCCAGGTATTTGTTGATCGTCTTGGCCTTGGCAGGCGACTCGACGACGAGGACTTTCATGGACGACTTCCTACGGTGACGGGGAGCGGACGCCCGGTGTCGTGACGAAACAGCGGCCGTCGGAGACCGGCAGCCGTGGGGCGGGATAAGTGATCAATGATTGCGGACAAGTCAAATGCGACCTTTCCGCTGTCTGTCTATATGGGCATAAAAACCCGGTCCAACAAGGGTTTCACTGCCCTGCCCAGGTCGTTCGCCCCGATCATCCGGGCCGGCGAGGCAAGCCGCGTCAGCGCATAGGCTTCGGTGATTTCCGCAGGGGCGGAGCGCGCCAGGGCCGCCGTCGCCGCCAGGGTGAAGAGCCGGTCGGCCACGAGGCGGGCCTTCGCCTCCGCGTCCGGGGACTGGAGCGCCAGCACGATGTCGCGGGCGGCGTCCGAGGCGCCGGGCAGGCTCTGCACCTCGGCCATGAGACTCTCCAGAACCGAGGCCGCGACCTCCGGCTCGCGGTTCTCGGCCCGCAGGAGGTCGAGCGCGATCACGTTGCCGGACCCCTCCCAGATCGCGTTGACCGGCGCCTCCCGGTACAGGCGGGGCAGGGGGCTCTCCTCCACATAGCCGTTGCCGCCGAGCGCCTCCATGGCCTCGTAGAGGAGGTTCGGGGCCGCCTTGCAGATGCCGAACTTGGCCGCAGGCGTCACGAGGCGGCTGAAGGCGGCCTCGCGCTCGTCGCTGCCGGCGCGGTCGAAGCTGGCGGCGAGCCTCATGCCGAGCGCCGTCATGGCCTCACTTTCGAGAGCGAGGTCGGCCAGGACCATCCGCATGGCCGGCTGGTCGATCAGCTTCTTCTGGAAGACCGTGCGGTGGGTCGCGTGGTGATGGGCGAGGCTCAGGCCCATGCGCACGAGCCCGGCCGAGGCCACCGCGCAGTCGAGCCGGGTCAGCTGGACCATGTTGATGATCGTGCGCACCCCGCGCCCTTCCTCGCCGATGCGCCACGCGAAGGCTTTCTCGAACTCCACCTCGGAGGAGGCGTTCGAGCGGTTGCCGAGCTTGTCCTTGAGCCGCTGGAGGCGAAGGGCGTTGAGCGACCCGTCCGGCCGGAACCGCGGGACGAGGAAGCAGGTCAACCCGCCCGGCGCCTGGGCCAGAACCAGGAAGGCATCGCACATCGGGGCCGACATGAACCACTTGTGCCCGGTCAGCGCGTATTCGTCCCCGCCTGCGGCCTCGGCCGTGGTGGTGTTGGCGCGAACGTCGGTGCCGCCCTGCTTCTCGGTCATGCCCATGCCGAGGGTGACGGCACTCTTCTCCCAGAACGGGACGAAGCGCGGATCGTAGTCCCGCGCCCGGATCCTCGGCAGCCATTCGGCCAGGCGGTTCGGCGCCGCCGCGAGCGCCGCCACCGAGGCATTCGTCATGGTGATGGGGCAGACATGGCCGCTTTCGACCCCCGCCACCGCGTAGATCCGCGCTGCCCGCTCCACCTGGCCCCGCGGCGACAGGTGGCCCTGATCGGCGCCGTCCCAGGACGAGGCATGGAGCCCGTCCGCCATGCTGGCGCGCATGAGGGCGTGGTAGGCCGGGTGGAACTCGACCGCATCGATCCGGTGGCCTCGCGGATCGTGGGTGCGCAGCTTCGGCGGGTTCTCGTTGGCGAGACGTCCGAGATCGAGACGCTCCGCGCTGCCCCAGGCCTGGCCGAAAGGCCCGAGCGTTTCCTGCGGCCTGTCCACTCCGTTGGCCATGAGGGCATCGAGGAGGGGCCGGTCCGCCGTGACGAGGTTCACGTCCCCGAAGGGCGGTGTCTGGTTGAAGACCTGGTGGGTGTCGAAGGACAAGGCGGCCGATCCCGGAAAGCACACTCGCATTTATTGTAGGGTGACGAACGTTTCTGGCGAAGAGACGCGGCTTGCCGCCCTTGTCCGGACCGCCTATAGCCATCGCTTTAAGATGAGCACTCCCCGATCCGCTTTCCCCCACCGCCACCTGCTCGGAATCGAGGGGTTGTCCCCTTTGGATATCCAGGCGCTGCTCGACCTCGCCGATGAGCAGGTCGAGGTCAGCCGGCAGGTCGAGAAGAAGAAGTCGACCCTTCGGGGCCGGACCCAGATCAACCTCTTCTTCGAACCCTCCACCCGCACGCAATCCTCGTTCGAGATCGCCGGCAAGCGCCTCGGCGCCGACGTGATGAACATGTCGGTGGCGTCCTCCTCGGTGAAGAAGGGCGAGACCCTGATCGACACCGCGGCGACGCTGAACGCCATGCGGCCCGATCTCATCATCGTCCGCCACCATGCGGCGGGCGCGGTGCATCTTCTGGCCCAGAAGGTCGATTGCTCGGTGGTGAATGCCGGAGACGGGGCCCACGAGCACCCGACCCAGGCCCTGCTCGACGCGCTCACCATCCGCCGCAACAAGGGCCGCATCGAAGGGCTGACGGTCGCGATCTGCGGCGACATCCTCCATTCGCGGGTGGCCCGCTCCAACATGATCCTGCTCGCCGCCATGGGCGCGCGGGTGCGGCTCGTGGCGCCCTCGACCCTGATCCCGCCCGGCATCCAGCGCCTCGGCTTCGAGACCTTCACGGACATGCGCAAGGGGCTCGAGGACGCGGACATCGTCATGATGCTGCGCCTGCAGCGCGAGCGCATGAACGGCTCCTTCGTGCCTTCCGTGAAGGAGTATTTCCGCTTCTACGGTCTCGACCAGGAAAAGCTTGGCTTTGCCAAGCCGGATGCCCTCGTGATGCATCCCGGCCCGATGAACCGCGGAGTCGAGATCTCCTCCGAGGTGGCGGACGGAGCGCAGTCGCTCATCCGCGAGCAGGTCGAGATGGGCGTCGCCGTGCGCATGGCCGTGCTCGAGGCTCTCGCGAGCCATCTGCCGAACAGGTGAGAATCCCTATGACCCCCCTCATGATCCTCGTCGCCGGACCCTATCGCTCGGGCACGGGCGACGATCCGGTGAAGATCCAGGCCAATGTGGACGCCATGATGGACATGGCCCTGCGCCTGTTCCGGGCCGGCCATCTGCCGGTCCTGGGCGAATGGTACGCGCTGCCGCTCATCGAATTCGCGGGCTCCGAGCGGATCGGCGACGCGGTGTTCGACGAGATCTTCCATCCCATTGCGCGCCGCCTCGTCGCCAAGTGCGACGCCTGCCTGCGGATCGGCGGACCCTCGGCCGGCGCCGACGAGATGGTCGCCCTCGCCAAGGAGAACGGGAAGCTCGTTTTCCATCGCTACGAAGACATTCCAGGTTGCGCGTGATGATTGCTGACCGTCCCTTGCTGTTGAAGAACGCCCGTCTCGTCGATCCCGCCAGCGGGCGCGAGGAGCGGGGCGGCGTCCTGATCCAGGGCGGCACCATTCAGGATGTCGGCCCGCACGTGGCGGTCGTAACCGATGCGGACGTGCTCGATTGCGGTGGGCAGGTTCTCAGCCCCGGGCTCATCGACATGCGCGCCTTCATCGGCGAACCGGGGGCCGCGCATCGGGAAACCCTGAAGAGCGCCGGCGAGGCCGCCGCCGCCGGGGGCGTGACCACCATCGTGTCCATGCCCGACACGAACCCGGTCCTCGACGACCCGGCAATCATCGATTTCGTCATGCGCCGGGCACGGGACAACTGCATCGTCGATGTCCGCCCCGCCGCCGCGCTGACCAAGGGACTCAAAGGCGAGGAGATGGCCGAGATCGGCCTGCTGCGCGAGGCGGGCGCCATCGCCTTCACGGACGGGGCGCGCTCCGTCACCAACGCCCAGGTGATGCGCCGCGCGCTCACCTATGCCCGCGATTTCGATGCGCTGATCCTCCATCACGTGGAGGATCCGGACCTCGTCGGCCAGGGGGTGATGAACGAGGGCGAGTTCGCCGCCCGCCTCGGCCTGCCGGGCATTCCGCGCGAGGCCGAGACCGTGATGCTGGAGCGGGATATCCGCCTCGTGCGCCTCACGGGCGGGCGCTACCACGCCGCCATGATCTCCTGCGCCGATTCGGCCGAGATCGTCCGGGACGCGAAGGCGAGGGGGCTTCCCGTCACCAGCGGGATCTCTATCAACAACCTCGCCCTCAACGAGAACGACATCGGCGACTACCGGACCTTCCTCAAGCTCTCGCCGCCCCTGCGGCACGAGGACGACCGGCAGGCGATGATCGAGGCGCTGAACGACGGCACCCTCGACGTGATCGTCTCGGACCACAATCCACAGGATGTGGAGACCAAGCGGCTGCCTTTCGCGGAGGCCGAGAACGGCGCCGTCGGCCTCGAAACGCTCCTGTCCGCCGCCCTGCGGCTGGTCCATGCGGGTCAGGTTTCCCTGCCCAAGGTCCTGCGGGCGATGTCCACGCGGCCGGCTGAAATCCTTGGTTTGCCGGGCGGACGGCTCCAGCGCGGCGCCCCGGCCGACCTCATCCTGTTCGATCCCGACGCGCCCTACGTCCTCGACAAGCGCGATCTCCGGTCCCTGTCGAAAAACACTCCGTTCGACGAAGCCCGTCTGGAAGGACAGGTGACGGTGACGATGGTTGGAGGCAGGATCGTGTTCGATCGCCGCAACGGTTCAAGAGAAGCGAATGTCTGACGATTCCAACCTGCTCCTGCTGGGCGCCCTGGTTTTCGGCTACCTCCTGGGCTCGATCCCCTTCGGCGTGATCTTCACCCGGATGGCGGGGCTCGGGGACATCCGCAAGGTCGGATCGGGCAATATCGGGGCCACCAACGTGCTCCGGACCGGCCGCAAGGGCCTGGCCGCGGCGACCCTGCTCGGCGACGCCCTCAAGGGAACGGCCGCGGTCCTCATCGCCGGCATGTGGGGGGCTGAAGCGGCCACCGCCGCCGCGCTCGGCGCCTTCCTCGGCCACCTCTACCCGGTCTGGCTCGGGTTCAGGGGCGGCAAGGGCGTCGCGACCTTTATCGGCATCCTGATCGGCCTCAGCCCGCTGACGGCGCTCGTCTTCGCGGCGATATGGCTCGGCATGGCCTTCGCGTTCCGCTACTCGTCCCTGTCCGCGCTGGTGGCGAGCCTTGCTTCGCCCATCGTGCTCCTGTTGCTCGACCAGCCGAGAATGGCGGGCGTGGCCGGCATTCTCGCGATCCTCCTGTGGTGGAAGCATAGCGAGAACATCCAGCGCCTCCTCGCCGGGACGGAGGGCAAGATCGGACAGAAGGGATGAGCGGCGCCCGCCTCACGGACGAGCAGCGGCTCGACTGGCTCCGTCTGATCCGGTCGGAGAACGTCGGCCCGCGGACCTTCCGTGCGCTCATCAACCGTTACGGCGGCGCCTCGGCCGCCATCGAGGCGCTGCCGGATCTCGCCCGCAAAGGCGGCCGTCTTCTGCTGAAGGTCGCGAGCCGGGCGGAGGCGGAAAAGGAAATGGCCGCGGCTACGCGGATGGGCGTGCGCTTCGTCGCCATGGGCGAGCCGGAATACCCGAAGACCCTGCAGGCCATCGACACGGCCCCGCCGCTCATCGCCGTCCGCGGCTCGACGGACGTGCTGGCGAGGCCGACCGTCGCCATCGTCGGCTCGCGCAACGCCTCCGCCTCGGGGCTGACTTTCACGGAGCGCCTGTCGCGGCAGCTGGGCGAAGCCGGGTACGTGGTCGTATCGGGTCTCGCCCGCGGCATCGACACCCGTGCGCACAAGGCCACCCTCGATACCGGCACGGTGGCGGTTCTCGCGGGCGGGCACGACCGGATCTATCCGGCCGAGAACGAGGCCCTGCTGCTCTCCATCGTGGAGCGCGGCGGCGCCGTCATCTCCGAGATGCCCTTCGGGTGGGAGCCGAGAGGAAGGGATTTCCCCCGGCGCAACAGAATCGTGTCGGGCTTGTCCTACGGCGTGGTGGTGGTGGAGGCGGCGCGCCGCTCCGGCTCGCTGATCACCGCCCGATTCGCCCTGGAGCAGGGGCGGGAGGTCTTCGCCGTGCCGGGCTCGCCCCTCGATCCCAGGGCCGAGGGCACCAACGATCTCATCCGCGAAGGCGCGACCCTCTGCGCCGGAATCGAGCACGTCACGAGCGTGCTGGAGCCGCTGATCGCCAAGGGAGCTGTGCCGGAAGCGGGTGTCGAGGAGCCCCAGCACGTGCCCGGCATCGAGGAATTGTGGGACGAGCTCGACCTGCCGGAGATCGCCCGGCCTCCGGTCGGGCTGGTCCTGCCCGACACAGGTTTTTCGGAAGGCGAGAACACGGACGGCGCCGGATTCGATCTGGTCGGTCTGCTGGGACCTTCGCCGGTCGCCATCGACGATCTCGTGCGCCAGTCGGGCCTTCCGATCCGGGTGGTGCAGACGGCGCTGATCGAACTGGAGATTGCAGGCAGGCTGGAACGCCACGGCGGCAACGCCGTCTCCCTGCTCGCGGCGCGCTGAGCCTCAGCCTTTCTCGTGCTGGGCCTTGACCGTGCGGATCGCCTCCAGGCGGGCCATGTCGAGGAGATAGGAGAGAAGGCCGAGATCGGCCCGCTGCGCCAGATACGACAGCTCCGCCGTGAATTCCGCGATGTACTTGGCCGTTTCTCCCGCGGACGCACCTGTCTCGGGCGACGGTCCCATCTTGCTTTCGAGGGACTTCTCCGGGGACGCATCGGACTTGTTGGGGTGCTTTACGGCCTTGGACATCGGGAAGGAACGGCTGTCTCGACGGTTTCGGTCCGTCTAGATAGCAGCTCAACTATAAATAAAACAATAGCCAATATCTGACTTTTGGTTGCAGAACAGAGTTTCCTAGGCGCCCAGGGTGGAAATCAGCAGCGGCATCGACACCAGGGCAATCAGGGTCTGCAGGGTCAGGATCTCGGCCATGAGAGGCGCGTTGCCGCCCATCTGGCGGGCCAGCACATAGGCTGCGCTGGCCGTGGGCACCGAGGCGGCGATGATGGTCACGACGATGTCGTTTCCGGCGACGCCCACATGGCGCGCCAGGGTCACCGCAACCACAGGCATCAGGAAGAGCTTGAGGCCCGAGGCGATGAAGTGCGGCAGGCCGGGCCGGCTCAGCCGCCGGATGTCGAGGCCCGCTCCCACGATGAGCAGGCCCGCCGCAAGGGCCGCCCGCCCCATGATCTCGATATAGCCGACGATGGGCTGGGGCAGGGGCGGGACGAGGAGGTTGAGCGTCAGGCCGACGGCGCAGGACCAGATGAAGGGGTTGGTGACGAAGGAATGCAGGATCTTCCAGGGGCTCTGCCGGGGCTGGCCCGCGTAGCGGATGAAGACGTAGAAGGCGAGCAGGTTGAGCAGCGGCACCATGGCCGCGATGGCGACCGCGATCAGGGCGATGCCCCGCTGCCCGAACAGGCTTCCGGCCACCGACAGGCCCACGAAGGTGTTCCACCGGGTCGCACCCTGGAAGATCGAGGTGAAGGTCGGCCCGTCGATCCCGAAGCGGCGCTCCAGAACCGGACGAAGCACCAAAACGATGGTGGCCATGATCAGGATGGCGCCGATCAGGGCCCCGCCCACGCCCGCGACCGGCACCGAGCCGAGATCGGCCCGGGACAGGGTGTCGATGATCAGGGCGGGAAAGAAGATCACGTAGGTGGCGCGCTCGATTCCGGCCCAGTGCTTCTCGTCCACGAAGCCGGTGGCCCGGCAGAGCCAGCCGGTGGCGATGATGAGAAAGGTGGGGACGAGGCTCGCGAAGACAGCGGACATGCAGGAGGCCGGATCAGGAGGGCGGAACGCGCCGGCTCTCGAACCCGCGCCGTTCCTATGGTCAAAGGCGCTTAGACCCTATCGGGAGGGTCGACAAGCCGTGGCCAAGCTCTCATTGGACATGCCGGGCGCGATGCCCCAGTTTTCTTCGTCTCCCGTGTTTCGCCAGAGGCTCCATGATCCAGGTCACCAATTCCATCGCCATCGACGAGGCGGAACTGCAGGAGAGCTTCATCCGCGCCTCGGGGCCGGGCGGGCAGAACGTGCACAAGGTGTCGAGCGCGGTCCAGCTGCGTTTCGACGTGCGCCAATCGCCCTCCCTGCCGGATGACGTGAAGGCGAGGCTGGAGCGTCTGGCCGGTCAACGGCTGACGAACGAGGGGGTGCTCGTCATCACGGCCCAGCGATTCCGCACCCAGGAGCGCAACCGCGAGGATGCGGTGGCCCGCCTCGTCGAGCTGATCCGGCAGGCGACCGAACGGCCGAAGCCCCGCCGCCCCACGCGCCCGACCCTGGCCTCGAAGAAGCGCCGACTGGAGGAGAAGGGCCGGCGCGCCGACATCAAGAAGGGCCGCAGCGCCAAACCGGGATTCGATTGATCCTGCGCTCCTACGCCTCAGGCGGGTAGCTGTGCTCGCCGCCCCGGAAGTCCGAGACCCTATAGCAGCCGTCGCCGGTGGGCCGGATCGTGCTCGCGCCGATCACTGCCTTTCCATGCCCGCCCGGGATGTCGAGGATGTAGGCCGGCTGGCACAGGCCGGAGACCCGGCCGCGCAGGCCCGCGACCAGCTTCTGGCCCTCCTCGATGGAAAGGCGGAAATGGCCGGTGCCCGGGGCAAGGTCGGGATGGTGGAGGTAGTAGGGCTTGATCCGCGTCTCGACGAAGGCGCGCATGAGGGCGGCCAGGATGTCCGGATCGTCGTTCACGCCCCTGAGCAGGACCGACTGGCTGATCATCGCGCTGCCGGCATCCACCAGACGGGCGCAGGCCGCGCGGGCCTCGGACGTCAGCTCGTGGGGATGGTTGGCATGGAGCGCCACATAGGTCGTCTTGCCGCTCGCCTTGAGCGCCGCGATCAGCGCTTCGTCGATCCGCTCCGGCTCGACGACGGGAACCCGGGTGTGGAAGCGCACGATCTTCACGTGATCGATGGCGGCGAGCCGCTCCATGATCTCGGCGAGGCGTCGCGGAGACAGCACCAGCGGGTCGCCGCCGGTCAGGATCACCTCCCAAATTTCCGGGCGTGACGCGATATAGGCGAAGGCCCTGTCCATGGCGTCCGGCGAGAGGGTCCCGAGCCCCTGGGGACCCACCATCTCGCGGCGGAAGCAGAACCGGCAATAGACCGGGCAGACATGGACGGCCTTGAGCAGCACCCGGTCGGGATAGCGATGGACGATGCCCTCGACAGGGCTGTGGGCGAGATCCCCGATGGGGTCCTCCCGCTCCTCCGGCAGGATGTGGAGCTCGGCGCCGTCCGGCACGAATTGGCGGGCGATGGGATCGGCGGGGTCGTCCCGGTCGATCAGCGCCGCCATGGCCGGGCTGATCGCGACGGCGTAGCGCTCCGCCACTTGCTCGATCTCGTCGAGGCGCTCGGGCGGCAGGAGACCGGCCTCGATCAGGTCCCCGGCGGTGCGGAGGGGGCGGCTCGCGTTCACGGATGCGTCTCCGGCACGGGGGCCCAGATCACCTGCTCGATGCGGGAGGCGCCTGTCGCCAGCATGACAAGGCGGTCGAAGCCGAGCGCGATGCCGCTCGCCTCCGGCATCTGGGCGAGCGCGGCCAGGAAATCCTCGTCCAGGGGGTAGGTTTCGCCGTAGACCCGCATCTTCTCCGCCATCTCTCCCTCGAACCGGCGCCGCTGCTCGGCCGCGTCGGTCAGCTCGCCGAAGGCATTGGCGAGTTCCACGCCGCAGGCATAGAGCTCGAAGCGCTCCGCCACCCGCGGGTCCCGCGCCGTGGGGCGGGCGAGGGCCGCCTCGGCGACCGGGTATTCGTCCAGGATCGTGGCGCGGCCATGGCCCAGTTGCGGCTCGATCCGCTCCACGATGACGCGGCTGAACAGGTCCGACCAGGTGTCGTCCCCGGCGATCCGCAGACCGGCCTCCCGCAGGCTCGCCGCCAGCCGGTCCCGGTCCGTGGCGCCGCTCCGGTCGATGGAGGCGAGGAGGTCGATGCCGGCGAAGCGGTCGAAGGCTTCCGCCACGCTCAGGCGCTCGGGCTCCCGGAAGGGATCGGCCTCGCCGCCGCGGAACGCGAGGCGGCGGGTTCCGGCGGTCTCGGCGGCAAGGGCCAGGATCTCCGCGCAGTCGCGCATGAGGGCCTCGTAGCTCTCGCCCGCGCGGTACCATTCCAGCATGGTGAATTCGGGATGGTGCAGCGGTCCGCGCTCCCGGTTGCGGTAGACATGAGCGAAGCAGGCGATCCGGGCCTCGCCCGCCGCCAGGAGCTTCTTGCAGGCGAATTCCGGCGAGGTGTGGAGATAGAGCGGCGTCCGGGATCCGTCCGGCCCGACGGCGGCGGTCTCGAAGGCGTGGAGATGGGCCTCGTTGCCGGGCGAGACCTGGAGCGTGGCCGTATCGACCTCCACGAAGTCCCGGCTCGCGAAATAGCCGCGCAGGGCTGCCTGGATCCGGTTGCGGCCCAGGAGGAACGGGCGCCGGTCGGCATGGACATGGGGCGTCCACCAGGGGGAGGGAGTGGAGATGGCGGCTTTCCGGTCCACGGCTTCCGTTCAGGCTTTCGTGAGGTCAGGCTGGCGATTTGCGCCAAGATGGTTTAGTTGCGGCACCGAAAACGCTTTTCGCGTCGACGGGGGCAGGGCTGGCCCGACCCTTACGACGTGTCCACCTCTGTCACAAGGAAGACTTCTCGTGAAGGTCATCGCCTCTACGCTCCGCAAGGGCAATGTCGTCGACATCGACGGCAGGCTCTACGTCGTGCTTACCGCCCAGAACATCCATCCCGGCAAGGGCACCCCTGTGACCCAGCTCGACATGCGCCGCATCTCCGATGGCGTGAAGGTCTCCGAGCGCTACCGCACCACGGAGCAGGTCGAGCGCGCCTTCGTCGAGGACCGCGAGCACACCTTCCTCTACGAGGACGGCGAGGGCTTCCATTTCATGAACCCGGAGACCTACGACCAGGTGGCCGTGCCGGAGGACATCATCGGCGACCAGAAGCCCTACCTGCAGGAAGGGATGCCGGTGATGCTCTCCACCCATAACGGCGTGCCGATCGCCATCGAGCTCCCGGCCCGCGTGACCCTCGAAATCACCGAGACCGAGCCGGTCGTGAAGGGCCAGACAGCCTCCTCGTCCTACAAGCCCGCCATGCTGTCGAACGGCGTCCGCACCATGGTGCCGCCCCACATCCAGGCCGGCACCCGCGTCGTGATCATGACGGAAGACGGCTCCTACGTGGAGCGTGCCAAGGACTAAAGCTGCCCGGCAGCCTGAACGGGGCGGATTGAGCGCCCACGTTCGATCTTGAAGGATGGGCGATTTCAGGGGACGGTTCCCCGGAAATCCCTGTCCTTCTTCATTTTGTGCGGAGTGGAACGACCTTCATGACGAGCGGCCTCCTGAACCCCATCAATCCCCTCGTCGCGGATGTCGGAAGCCCGCCCATTCCCGAAGCCCAGAGCTGGACCAGGCGCTATGACGGCGCCCTGGGGCCGCTCATCAACCTGTCCCAGGCCGTGCCCGGCAATCCGCCCCATCCCGGGATGCTGGAGCGCCTCGCCGCCACCGCAGGCTCCGCCGCGGGCGCCCAATACGGGGCGATCGCAGGCGACGCCGCGCTCCGGCAGGCCTACGCGGCCGATCTCTCGCGGATCTACGAGGGCAGGATCGCGCCGGAGGACACGGCGGTCACCGCCGGCTGCAACCTCGCCTTCTTCGCCGCCATGATGCTGCTGGCCCGCCAGGGCGACGCGGTCCTGCTGCCGACGCCCTGGTACTTCAATCACCAGATGAGCCTCGACATGCTGGGCGTCGAGCCCCGCCCGCTGCCCTGCCATCCGGAGGCCGGTTTCGTGCCCCGGGTGGAGGATGCCGAGGCGCTGATCGACGGGCGGGTGAAGGCCATCGTGCTCGTGACGCCCAACAACCCGACCGGGGCCGTTTATCCGGCCCACGTGATCGAGGCCTTTGCCGAGCTGTGCCGCCGCCGGGGGATTTATCTCGTTATCGACGAGACTTACCGGGATTTCCTGCCAAGCGGCGTGAACCGCGCGCACGGTCTCTTCACCGGGGAGGAGTGGCGCGGGACCGTGATCCAGCTCTATTCCTTCTCGAAGTCCTACGCCATTCCGGGCCACCGCATGGGCGCGATCACGGCCGATGCCGGGCTGATCGAACAGGTCGCGAAAATCCTCGACTGCATCCAGATCTGCGCCCCGCGGACGGCTCAGGCCGCGCTGCCCTGGGCCATCGAGGGGCTGCGGGAGTGGCGGGAGGAGAACCGGGCCGAGATCAACCGCCGCGCCGGGATCTTCCGCGAGGCGCTCGCGCCGCTGCCGGAATGGCGCATCGAATCGGCGGGGGCGTATTTCGCCTATCTGCGCCACCCCTTCCCGGGGCAAACCGCCCAGGCGGTGGCGGAGAGGCTCGCCACGGAGCGCGGCGTTCTCGGCCTCCCGGGAAGCTATTTCGGGCCGGGGCAGGACGGGCATCTGCGCATCGCCTTCGCCAATGTGAGCGCCGAGATCCTCGCGGGTCTGACGGAGCGCCTGCGCGGCTTCGCGGTCTGAGCGGCAGCCGGGGCTATACCCATAAACTTCGTGCCCGCCCTTGGCAGGAGTGCAGGGCGGTTGTTACTCTCTCAGCCGAACAGGCACCCTGCACCGGGTGTCCAAGGATTGTGTTTTGACCGTGAAATACGACGCGACTGCTGTGCCAGGGGAGCGCCGGACGGAACCGCTTGCGGAATCTGACGCCGGACCGTCCCTGCTCGCGGATCGCGTGCAGATCACGGGTGCGAAAAACCGGCGCCAGCGCCATTCCCGCAGCTATGCGGCGCTCGACCTCGGCACCAACAACTGCCGCCTTCTCATTGCCGAGCCTGCACATTTCGGCTTTCGCGTCGTCGATGCGTTTTCCCGCATCGTCCGTCTCGGCGAAGGGCTCGGCTTGGGCAACCTGCTCAGCGAGGATGCCATCGAGCGCACCATCGAGGCCCTGCGGGTGTGCCGGGACAAGATGACCGCGAAGGACGTGACCCGCGCCCGCCTCGTGGCAACGGAAGCGTGCCGTCTGGCCGAGAACGGAGCGGCCTTCATCGAGCGCGTCCGGCGCGAGCTGGACATGGAACTCGAGGTGGTCGACCGCAGAACGGAGGCGTTCCTGGCGGTGACGGGCTGCGCCGCCCTGGCCGACCCGAAGGCCGAGTCGGTCATCATCTTCGACATCGGCGGCGGCTCCACCGAGATCGCCTGGCTCGACGGTGCCGCGCCCCATGCCTTCGCGGATCCGTGCAAGCGCATCAGGGCATGGGATTCCCTGCCGGTGGGCGTCGTGACGCTCGCGGAGCGCCATGGGGGCATCGACGTGACCCAGGAAAGCTTCGAGGGCATGGTCGAGGAGGTGACCGAACTCCTGCTCGATTTCGCCATGGTGGCCGCCAAGGCGGGCCTGGCCTCGAACTTCCATCTTCTGGGCACGTCGGGAACCGTCACCACCGTCGGGGGTATTCACCTGGGACTGGCCCGCTACGACCGGCGCCGGGTGGACGGCATGTGGATGCGAAACGGGGACATCTCGACGGTGATCGACCGGCTGCTGTACTCCGATTTCGAGCAGCGCGCCGCGAATCCCTGCATCGGGCGGGAACGGGCCGATCTGGTGCTGGCGGGCTGCGCCATTCTCGAAGCGATCCGCCGGGCCTTCCCGTCCGATCGCCTGCGCATCGCGGATCGCGGGCTGCGCGAAGGAATCTTGATGAACATGATGAGAGAGGACAGTGTCTGGCGGCAGGGAGGTGCCCGTTGAGCACCAAGTCAGGCTCCGGCACCCGCAACCTCAAGCAGCGCGTGAAGACGGCGAACAAGCGCTCCCTCTCCTCGCAGAAATGGCTTGAGCGCCAGCTCAACGATCCCTACGTCGCCCGCGCCAAGCGCGAGGGCTACCGTTCGCGCGCGGCCTTCAAGCTGCTCGAGATCGACGAGAAGTACAACATCCTGAAGACCGGCCAGCGCGTGGTCGATCTCGGCGCCGCGCCCGGCGGCTGGTCGCAGATCGCCGCCCGCAAGGTCGGCGCGAAGGGCAAGGTCGTCGGCATCGACCTGCTCCCCATCGACCCGATGCCCGGGGTCGAGTTCATCCAGCTCGACTTTCTCGACGAGAGCGCGCCCGACAAGCTCATCGAGATGCTGGGCGGGCCTGCGGACGTGGTCATGTCGGACATGGCCGCCAACACGACCGGCCACAAGAAGACCGATCACCTGCGGATCATGGGGCTCGCCGAGGCCGCGATCTACTTCGCCCGCGAGATCCTGGCCCCGGGAGGCGTCTTCGTCGCCAAGGTGTTCCAGGGCGGCACGGAAAGCCAGCTCCTGGCCGACCTGAAACGGGACTTCGCGGTGGTTCGCCATGTGAAGCCCGCCGCCAGCCGCTCCGACTCGGCGGAACTCTATGTGTTGGCAACCGGTTTCCGGGGGGCGGCGGCTCAGTCGCCTTCGACCTGACGGGCGCTATCTCCCTCAGGCGAGCAACACGGGGGAGGCGAATGCCACACAAGATCGGAATCATCGGCTTCGGGAAGATCGCGCAGGATCAGCATCTCCCGAGCATCAGGAAGAACCCCGATTTCGAGCTTGTCGCCGTGGCGAGCCAGCGGGGGCTCAAGCCCGACGAGGCCAAGCACGCCTTCCAGGACTACCGGGAGATGCTCAAGGCCGTGCCGGACCTGGAGGCGGTCGCCATCTGCACGCCGCCGCAGGTGCGTCACGAGATCGCCCGCGACGTGCTGCTCGCCGGGAGGAGCGTGCTTCTGGAAAAGCCTCCCGCGGCCACGCTGAGCGAGCTCGAACACCTGAGGCTGATGGCGGATAAGGCCGGTCTCACCCTCTTCACCACCTGGCACGCCCAGTACAACAAGGCCGTGGAGGAGGCGAAGAAGGCTCTCGCGGGCTGGGAGATCAAGCGTCTCCAGGTCACGTGGAAGGAGGACGTGCGCCATTGGCATCCGGGCCAGCAATGGATCTGGGAGGCGGGCGGCTTCGGCGTCTTCGACCCGGGCATCAACGCGCTCTCCATCGTCACCCGCATCATGCCGGAGCCGGTCTTCATCAAGCAGGCCGACCTGCAGTTCCCCTCCAACCGGGATGCCCCCATCGCCGCCGACATCCAGTTCTCTGCCGCCCACGGCGCGGGCGATCTGCGCGCCGTCTTCGACTGGCGCCAGACCGGCCCCCAGACCTGGGACATCGAGGTCGAGACGGAGACGGGCATGGTCCTCAAGCTGCGCGAGGGCGGCAGCAAGCTCGAAATCGGCGGCAAGCTGATGGTGGACGAGGCATCGCGGGAATACGAGGGCATCTACGACTGCTTCGACGCCCTGCTGAGCGAGCGCCGTTCTCTCGTGGACGACGCTCCGTTCCGGCTCGTCGCCGATGCCTTCATGGTCGGGCGGCGGGTCCAGGTGGAGCCGTTCGAGGATTGAGGCGGCGCCTCCCGGCGCAGAGTGGAAAATTCAGGATTTTCCTTATTTCAGGCCCTTTTCCGCCGTTTCGGCGGGAGTAGAATGGGCTTGGCCCTGACCCAAGGAGACAAGCGCCGCCAAGCCGCGCACCACAACCATCGACATTGCCGACGTCTCACGGGAATCGACAACAGCCTGATGTTTGCCCTTCGAAGGGTGTCCGTCCGCTCGGCGGGAGCTTCAGTCCCCATTCGCATGTTCGATTTGCGAGCAGGTGCTGTGGGCGTGACGGAGAAGTATCATGGCAACCATCACAGGAACCAACTTCCCTGACCTGCTCGTCGGCACGTTCGAGGCCGACACGATCAGCGGACTCGGCGGAAGCGACGATCTCTACGGCCTGTCCGGCAACGATTCCATCGTCGGGGGCGCGGGCTACGATCTCATCGCGGGCGGGGACGGCAACGATACCCTGCGCGGCGGCACGGAGGGCGACGCCCTGTTCGGCGAAGCCGGGCGCGACCGCTTGTCCGGGGAGGATGGCGACGATTATCTCGACGGCGGAATCGGCAACGACGTCCTGAGGGGCGGCGCCGGGGCCGACGCCTTCGCGTTCTCGGGCTTCGGGGCCGGAATCGACACCGTCCGGGACTACAGCTTCAACCAGTTCGACGTCATCGACACGAACGGCTACGGCTTCGTCGCCTATCAATCGGGTGCGAACACGGTGATCGACTTCGGCACCTATGCCGGCATTCAGCACGTCCTCGTGCTGGAAAACTACACCGGCGCCTTCTGGTACGTCTGATACCCGCCGTCGTCGAAGGGGCGGAAGAGCGAATGGCCGGGCTTGCCCGGCCATGACGTTTCAGGAGTTTCCCAAGGCTCGATGCGCCCGGCCCTCAGGTCAGGTGCTTCTTGAAGAACGCCACCGTGCGCTGCCAGGCCAGGTCGGCGGCTTCCTTGTCGTAGCGGGCGGCGTTCGTATCGTTGTTGAAGGCGTGGTTGACGCCCTCGTACATATGGAGCTCGAGGGTTTTGCCCGCCTGCTTCATCGCAGTCTCGAAGGCCTGGATGCCCGCATTGATCCGCTCGTCCAGGCTTGCGTAATGATGCATGAGCGGCGCCTGGATTTTCCCTACGTCGTCCGGGTCCGGCTGGCGGCCGTAATAGGCGACGCCCGCCTTCAGGTCCGGCTCGTTCACGGCCAGGGTGTTGACCGCGCCGCCGCCCCAGCAGAAGCCGACCGCGCCCACATTGCCGTTGCTGTCCGGGTGCTGCTGCAGGTAGTCCACCGCGGCCTTGCCGTAGGAGATCACGTCCGGCTGCTTGAGCTGGCCGATCATCTCGCGGCCCTTGTCCTCGTCCGCGGGCGTGCCGCCCATGGGGGAGAGGTAGTCCACGCCGAGCGCCAGGAAGCCTTCCGTCGCCATGCGGCGGGTGACGTCCTTGATGTGCGGGTTGAGGCCGCGGTTCTCGTGAATGACGATCACGGCGGGAAGGTCGGTGCCCGTCGCCGGTTTGGCGAGATAGCCCTTGAGGCCCTGCGCTCCCGGGATGTCGACCATCTGGGTCGTGATGCGGGGGTCGTTTTCCTGCACGGTCTGCGCATGGGCGTAGTTGTTCTGCAGGATCGGCAGGATGGCCGTCGCACCGGCCGCGCTCCCGACCAGGGCCGCGAGCCGGTCGAGGAAGGTGCGGCGGTTCATGCCGCCGTGAGTGAAGTCGTCGTAGAGGTCGATGATGCGCTGGTCCATGGAAGCCTCCGCCTGAGACGTCTGACACAATAGCGCAGTCCGGAAGCTTGTCAGCGGTCGGCCGATCACGCTCTCGTGTTGGAGCTCCTCGGCCTCGGGTCGGCCTAGCGGCCGTTCATCCCGTCGCCCATGCCCGTCGACGGCACCTTCCGCTCCACCGCCTTGTGGCCCGACATCTCGGCGCCGGCGCTCGGATGGAGCCGGAAGAACGAGAAGGCCGACAGACCCGAGATGATGGCCACCGTCCAGAACGCCGGGCCGAAATCGGCCGCCGTGATCTCGCCCGAGCCATGGGAGGTGGCGCTTGTCTCGAGCGCGAAGGCTCCAAGGGCCACGCCCATGCTCAGCGCCAGCTGCTGCGCCACGCTCGACAGGCTCGTGGCATAGCTCATGTCCCGCTTCGAGACGTCCGCATAGGCGATGGCGTTCAGGCTGGTGAACTGGAGCGAGCGGAAGCAGCCGCCGACGAACAGGACCGCCATGACCAGCCAGTAGGGCGTCGAGGGCGTGAAGAGGCCGTTGGCCGCGATGAAGAGTGCGCCGATGACGGCGTTGATCGTCAGCAGCATCCGGAAACCGGTCTGTTCCAGGATGCGCTTCGCCAGGGTCTTCATGAACAGGGCGCCGACCGCCGCGATGAAGGTCAGCGAACCGGAGGCGAGGGGGCTCAGGCCGAAGCCGATCTGGAGCATGAGGGGCAACAGGAACGGGATCGAGCCCACGCCTACCCGGAACAGGCCTCCGCCCAGGACGCTGATGCGGAAGGTCGGGATCTTCAGGAGGCCGAGCTTCAGGACGGGATGAGGCGTGCGGCGGGCATGGAGGAGATACAGGACCAGACAGATCGTGCCGACCACGGTGCAGCCCACCGAGACCCCGAGGGGAATGAGGTGACGCCCGCCCGAGGCGAGGCCCAGCATGACCAGGGACAGGCCGATGCCGAGAAGGAGGAAGCCGACGAAGTCGAGGGGCGGGGTGTCGCTTTCCTTGATGTTGGGGACATAGATCGTCGCCAGCACCATCCCGAGGATGCCGATGGGGATGTTGATGAAGAAGATCCAGCGCCAGTCGAAATAGGTGGTGATGAAGCCGCCGAGCGGCGGGCCGACCACGGGCCCGACGAGGGCAGGGATCGTCAGCGTCGCGAGCGCTTGGACGAGCTCGTTGCGGGGTACGCTGCGCAGGAGGACGAGGCGTCCCACCGGCACCATCATGGCCCCGCCCATCCCCTGCAGGAACCGCGCCAGAACGAAGCCTTCCAGGGAGTTCGCCCACGCACAGGCGAGGGAGCCCGCCATGAACACGGCAATCGCCGCCCGGAACACGGTCCTCGATCCGTATTTGTCGGCCATCCAGCCCGAGATCGGGATGAAGATGGCGAGGCTCACGAGGTAGGAGGTGATGGCGAGCTTGAGGGCAATAGGGTCCTCCCCCAGATCCTGCGCGATCATCGGCAGCGAGGTCGAGATCACCGTCGAGTCCGTGTTCTCCATGAAGAGAGCGGTGGCGATGATCAGGGGGAGGAGGCGTGATTGACGCATGACTCGTGGGACTTAGCGCTCCCCTCGAGAGTCGCAAAGGCTTTTGACGCAGGGCTGGTCTTCTGGGAATGCGCTGCGGGCCCCTTTGCGAAAGTGCGGCGCCCGTGCTACGGACCCTCGCCAACTTCCAGCCGCTGCAAAGCCCCATCCGTTACCCATTGATTCAAGGAGTTGGCCATGGCCTCCATATTCGCCGATCGGCTCATCGAGGGACTGACCTTCGATGACGTGTTGCTTCGGCCCGGCCGCTCCGAGGTGCTCCCGGGCGATGTGGATATCGCGACCCGCCTGACCCGCACGATCAGCCTCAACCTTCCGATCATCGCCTCCGCCATGGATACGGTGACCGAGGCCAGGATGGCCATCGCCATGGCCCAGAACGGCGGCCTCGGAGTTATCCACCGCAATCTGGAGCCGGACGTCCAGGCCGAGCAGGTCCGCCTCGTGAAGCGCTACGAGTCCGGCATGGTGATGAACCCCATCACCATCCACCCGGACGAGACCCTTGCCGACGCGCTCGCCATGATGAAGCACAACGGCATCTCGGGCATCCCGGTGGTCGAGCGCGGCCCCGGCGGCTCCAAGGGCAAGCTGGTCGGCATCCTGACGAACCGGGACGTGCGCTTCGCCAACAACCCCAACCAGCCGGTCTCCGAGCTGATGACCAAGGACCGGCTCATCACGGTCCGCGAAGGGGTGAGCCAGGAGGAGGCGCGGAGGCTCCTGCATCAGTTCCGCATCGAGAAGCTCCTCGTCGTGGACGATCACTTCCGCTGCATCGGCCTCGTGACCGTCAAGGACATCGAGAAGCAGGTCGCCTATCCCAATGCCGCCAAGGACGAGCAGGGCCGCCTGCGGGTGGCGGCCGCCACGACGACCGGCGAACAGGGCTTCGAGCGCTCCGAGCGCCTTATCGACGCGGGCTGCGACGTGATCGTGGTCGACACGGCCCACGGCCACTCGGTGAAGGTGCTGGAAAGCGTCACCCGGGTGAAGAAGCTCTCGAACGCCGTCCAGGTGATCGCCGGCAACGTGGCGACCCGGGAAGGCGCCAAGGCGCTCATCGACGCGGGCGCGGACGCGGTCAAGGTCGGCATCGGGCCGGGCTCCATCTGCACCACCCGCATCGTGGCGGGCGTGGGCGTGCCCCAGCTCACCGCCATCATGGAGGCGGTCGAGGCCGCCGCCGAGGCGGATGTGCCGGTGATCGCCGACGGCGGCATCAAGGTTTCCGGCGACCTCGCCAAGGCGCTGGCGGCGGGCGCCTCATGCGCCATGGTCGGCTCCCTGCTCGCGGGCACGGATGAGACCCCCGGGGAGGTGTTCCTCTATCAGGGCCGCTCCTACAAGGCCTATCGCGGCATGGGCTCGGTGGGCGCCATGTCCCGCGGCTCGGCGGACCGCTACTTCCAGGCCGAGGTGCGCGACACGCTCAAGCTCGTGCCGGAAGGTATCGAGGGGCAGGTGGCCTACAAGGGCCCGGTCTCCGCGGTGCTGCACCAGCTCGCAGGCGGCCTTCGCGCTTCCATGGGCTATGTGGGCGCACCGAACCTCGCGGAGTTCCGCGAGAAGGCCCAGTTCATCCGCATCACCAATGCGGGCCTGCGCGAGAGCCACGTCCACGACGTGACGATCACGCGGGAAAGCCCGAACTACCCCACCCGCAGCTGAGCCGATCCATGAGCGTCACCTCCATTCTCCTGCCGGTCTTCGTCCAGGTCGCCCTGACCTTCTTCCTGCTTTTTTGGATGGGACGGTCGCGCATCTCCGTCATCAGATCGGGCGAGGTGAAGGTGAAGGACATCGCGCTCGGTGAGCGCAACTGGCCGCGGCAGACGCAGCAGGTGGTCAACACCTTCCACAACCAGTTCGAGCTGCCGGTTCTGTTCTATGTGCTGGTGGCGCTGGCGCTCGTGACCCGCAAGGCGGACCTGACCTTCGTGGTCCTGTCCTGGCTCTACGTGGCGACCCGGCTGGTCCATGCCTACATCTACGCCACGGTCAACAAGGTCTCCTGGCGCTTCCAGGTCTTCCTGATCGGCGCGCTGATCCTCATGCTGATGTGGGTGATCTTCGCGGTGCAGATCTTCGCGGCCGAGGCCGCCATCTGATCCGGGGGCGGGGTGGGCGTTGCGCCCACCCCGTTCCTGCAAACTACATCCGGCCGCTTTCGAGCTGGGTCTTGGCATCGTAGGCCTTGCGCGCCGGCGGGGTGAGATCGACGGCGGGCGGAGGCGTGGTGGCGCAGGCCGCGATTGCAAGAGTGAGACCGACAGCGACAATGCGAGTCAGACTGGTCAACATCGAGAAGGGCTCCAGAAAAGCAGCGCGCGGGATGCGCGCACGGCTCTGCTTTCGTGGCGCATCTGGATCGAAGCAAGGTAACATTGTGTCGAATATACGGCCAAGCTTGGGTGTGACTTTCCGATGACACCTGCCGCACGCATCTCCGCCGCCATCGAGGTTCTCGGCGATATCGAGACCCGTCGTCGCCCGGCTTCCGACGCCCTCAAGGATTGGGGCCTGTCCCACCGCTTCGCCGGCTCGAAGGACCGGGCCGCCATCGCGAGCCTCGTCTACGACGCCCTGCGCCGCAAGGCGTCCGCCGCCTGGATCATGGGGGACAGTTCTCCCCGGAGCGTCGTGCTCGGAATGCTGCGCCTCCAGCGCGGCCTCACGGTCGAA
This sequence comes from Microvirga sp. GCM10011540, assembly GCF_042650665.1. NCBI lineage: Bacteria > Pseudomonadati > Pseudomonadota > Alphaproteobacteria > Hyphomicrobiales > Methylobacteriaceae > Microvirga > Microvirga sp. GCM10011540. The sequence goes on from NZ_JBHSBQ010000140.1 coordinate 64,600, forward strand.
CAGATCGCCGCTCTCTGTTCGGGCGAGCGCTTCGCCCCCGAACCTCTGACGGAGACGGAGCGGGAGCGGCTCGGGAGCGCCAGCCTCGACGAGGCCCCGGCCCATGTCGCGGGCGACTTCCCCGACTGGATCGCACCGTCCTTGAGCCGTCTCTTCGGCGAAGAGCTCGTGCCGGAACTCCAGGCCCTGACCGCCCGTGCGCCTCTCGACCTGCGGGTGAACGCGCTCAAGGTTCCGACCCGGGACGAGGCGCATGACGCGCTGCCCCATCTCGGCGCGGTCGAGACCCCGCTCTCGCCCTTAGGGTTGCGCATCGCCCCCAGCGAGGACGGTCGCGGCCCCGCCGTCCAGGCGGAGCCCGAATTCCTGAAGGGCTGGGTCGAGATCCAGGACGAAGGCTCGCAGCTCGCGGCCCTGCTCTCGGCCGTGAAGCCGGGCGAGCAGGTGGTGGACCTCTGCGCGGGCGGCGGCGGCAAGACGCTCGCTCTTGCCGCCATGATGGACAATCATGGGCAGATCTACGCCACCGACAACGACGCCCGCCGCCTCGCGCCCATCCATGACCGCCTGACGCGGGCAGGGGTCCGCAACGTCCAGGTCCGCACGCCGCGCGGCAAGGCGGATGCCGTTTCCGATCTCGACGGGCGCATCGACTGCGTTCTCGTCGACGCGCCCTGCACCGGCGTCGGCACCTGGCGGCGCAACCCGGACGCCAAGTGGCGCCTGCGCCCCGGCAGCCTTGAAACGCGCCTCAAGGAGCAGGCGGCGGTGCTCGACCGGGCTGCCTCCCTGGCGAGGCCGGACGGGCGGATCGTCTACATCACCTGCTCGATCCTGCCGGAAGAGAACGACGATGCGCTCTCAAGCTTCATGGAGCGCCACCCGGGCTTTGCTCCGGTTCCCGTCTCCGAGGTTCTGGAGGCCGCGGGCCTGAAGGACCTCGAAGGATCGGTCCGTCCGACCCTCCACGGGCTGCAGATGACGCCGCTCAGGACGGGCACTGACGGCTTTTACGTTGCTGTTTTGAGGCGAAGCCCGTAAGCGAGCCTCATCCCATTGTTGTCAGTTCCAACGCCGTAAGCACCGCGCCATGACCCAATCCCACGACAAGATCCTCATCATCGACTTCGGATCGCAGGTGACCCAGCTCATCGCGCGGCGCGTCCGCGAGGACGGCGTCTATTCCGAAGTCGTGCCGTTCCAGAAAGCCGCCGAGGCCATCCGGGAGATGAAGCCGAAGGGCGTGATCCTGTCCGGCGGACCGGAATCGGTGACGACCGATGCCTCGCCCCGCGCGCCGAAGGACCTGTTCGAGACCGGCCTGCCGGTCTTCGGCATCTGCTACGGCCAGCAGACCATGGCGGCGCAGCTCGGCGGGCAGGTCGAGGGCGGCCACCATTCGGAATTCGGCCGGGCCGAGGTCGAGGTGCTGACCGAGAGCCCGCTCTTCCAGGGCGTGTGGCAGGTCGGCAAGAAATATCCGGTCTGGATGAGCCATGGCGACCGGGTCACCAGGCTGCCCGAGGGCTTCGAGGTGCTGGCCAGGTCCGAGAACGCCCCCTTCGCCGTGGTGGCGGACGAGGCGCACAAGTTCTATGGCGTCCAGTTTCACCCGGAGGTGGTGCATACGCCGGAAGGCGCGCAGCTCATCCGCAACTTCGTCCGCGATATCGCGGGCTGCAAGGGCGACTGGACCATGAAGGCCTTCCGCGAGGAGGCCATCGAGCGCATCCGCGCCCAGGTCGGAACCGGCCGGGTGATCTGCGGCCTCTCGGGCGGCGTCGACTCGGCGGTGGCGGCGGTCCTCATCCACGAGGCCATCGGCGACCAGCTCACCTGCGTCTTCGTCGACCACGGGCTGCTGCGCGCGGCGGAGGCCGAGCAGGTGGTCACCCTGTTCCGGGATCACTACAACATCCCGCTGGTCCACGTGCAGGCGCAGGACCTGTTCATCGGGGCGCTCGAAGGCGTGTCCGATCCCGAGGTCAAGCGCAAGACCATCGGCAGGCTCTTCATCGACGTGTTCGACGAGGAGGCCAAGAAGATCGGCGGCGCCGACTTCCTGGCGCAGGGCACCCTTTATCCGGACGTGATCGAGAGCGTCTCGTTCACGGGCGGCCCGTCGGTGACCATCAAGAGCCACCACAACGTAGGCGGTCTCCCTGAGCGCATGAACATGAAGCTCGTGGAACCCCTGCGCGAGCTGTTCAAGGACGAGGTGAGGGTGCTGGGCCGCGAGCTCGGCCTGCCCGAGGCCTTCGTCGGCCGCCACCCGTTCCCGGGGCCGGGCCTCGCCATCCGCGTGCCCGGCGAGATCACCCGCGAGAAGCTCGACATCCTGCGCAAGGCGGATGCGATCTATCTCGATGAGATCCGCAAGGCCGGCCTTTATGACGAGATCTGGCAGGCCTTCGCCGTGCTGCTGCCGGTCAAGACCGTGGGCGTGATGGGCGACGGGCGCACCTACGACCATGTCTGTGCGCTTCGCGCCGTGACCTCGGTGGACGGCATGACGGCGGATTTCTACCCGTTCTCGATGCAGTTCCTCGGCCAGGTGGCCACCCGCATCATCAACGAGGTCAAGGGCATCAACCGCGTCACCTACGACATCACCTCGAAGCCCCCCGGCACCATCGAGTGGGAGTGAGCCGATGCCGACGTCATCCGCGACGCTCTACGGCATCAAGAACTGCGACACGGTGAAGAAGGCGCGCGCCTGGCTCGATGCCAACGGCGTGCCTTACGTGTTCCACGACTACAAGGCTCAAGGGATCGACCGGGCCCGGCTCGAGAGTTGGGTTCGCAGCCTCGGCTGGGAGACCCTTCTCAACCGCGCCGGCACCACCTTCCGCAAGCTCCCGGACGCCGACAAGACCGGCCTGGACGAGGGCAGGGCGCTCGCGCTCATGCTCGATCAACCCTCCATGATCAAGCGCCCCGTGCTCGACCTCGACGGCCGCCTCGTCGTCGGGTTCAAGGCGGAACAGTACGAGCAGGCGGTGCGCTGACCCGCGAAGAACAGGTCCGGTCCGGAGGAAGACCATGATCGCACGGCATGGAATCGGAGCGGCGGCTTTCGCGTTCCTCGGCGTTTTCGGGGCCGATGCCGCGATCGCGGAGAGTCCCGACTGCTTCCCGTTCGGTTCCGGGCTTGACAATCTCGGACCGGACGTGGATGTGCCCTTGGGGAAGGTGAACGACCTCTCCCCGCGGGTGAGGTTCGTGAAGCTCGGCGTTCTCCAGAAAGGCTGCCCCAACAGCAGCGCCGTCTGCCAGGACAAGGCCTATCTCGTTCCCGGCGACGAGGTGGTCGTCACCGGCAATTCGGGCGAATTCGTCTGCGTCAGCTATGCCGACCGCAAGGGGCGCACGACCTATGGATGGTTTCCCCGAGCCGCTGTGACACGGGTGGAGGATCCAGGGGCAGTCCGGAAAGGCGACTGGATCGGCGAATGGCGCAGCGGTCCCGAAAGTACGATCCGCATCGCGCCGGGGGCGCGGCCCGACGCCTTCAGGATCGAGGGGGATGCGACCTGGGGCGCCTTGGATCCCGGGCGCGTGGAGCGCGGCGGAGTCCATATCGGCACCCTGGAGGGAGAGACGCAGGCCGAGGGCGCGAGCCTCTCCTTCGGCATGGGCGAAAACGGCACGCTTCCCTTCGACGAGGCCGACGACGTGGATTGCAAGGTCCAGATGCGCCGCCTCGGTTCGTACCTGCTGGTGAAGGACAACGGAATGTGCGGCGGAGCGAACGTGACTTTCACGGGACTGTATCGCCGCAAGTAAGCCGCCGTTTCGATCCGTCCAACGAAAAGGGCAGGCCTTGGGGCCTGCCCTTTGTTTTTTGTTGCGACGTCCGCCTTACTGAATCTTCGGCGGCTCGTCGAAGTTGAGGCCGGGGAGGCCCGGCAGGCCGCCGGGCTCGCCGGGGGCGCCGAGGCCGGGGATCAGCAGCTCGTCGAGCTTCTGCTGCACCGCTTCCGGATCGACCACCGGGCCCGCCGCCTTGTAGTGCATCACGATCTGCGGGAAGAGCACGACGATCGCCACCATGATGAGCTGGATGCACACGAACGGCACCGAACCCCAGTAGATCTGGCCCGTGGTCACCGGCTCCATGCGCTTGCCGGTCACCCGGTCGACGTAAGGCACCTTCGGGGCCACCGAGCGCAGGAAGAACAGGGCGAAACCGAAGGGCGGGTGCATGAACGAGGTCTGCATGTTCACGCCCAGCATGACGCCGAACCAGATCAGGTCGATCCCGAGCTTCTCCGCCGCCGGTCCCAGGAGCGGGATGATGATGAAGGCCAGCTCGAAAAAGTCGAGGAAGAAGGCCAGGAAGAACACCAGGATGTTCACGAAGACCAGGAAGCCCACCTGACCGCCCGGGAGCGAGGTCAGCAGGTGCTCCACCCAGATATGGCCGTTCACGCCGTAGAAGGTGAGCGAGAACACGCGGGCGCCGATGAGGATGAAGAGCACGAAGGCGGAGAGCTTCGCGGTGGCCTCGGTGGCCTGACGGATGATGGTGAAGTTGAAGCGGTTGGGGTTGTTGTCGATCCTGCGCTTGGCCGCGGCCAGAAGCACGGCGCCGAGCGCCCCCATGGCGCCGCCCTCGGTCGGCGTCGCCAGACCGATGAAGATGGTGCCGAGCACGAGGAAGATCAGCAGGAGCGGGGGCACCATGACGAAGGTGACCTGCTCCGCCATCCGCGACATCAGGCGGAAGCCCGTGAAGCGCTCGATCAGGCCGACCGCGAGAGCGTAGACCGCGCCGGCAGCCACCATTTCCGTGGTGAGGGCGAGGGCCTCGTTGTTCTGCTGCTGCAGGAACAGGTAGAGGCCGACGAGAGCCGCCGTCACCACGACCGACCCGACGAGCCGCCGTGCGCCGAAGGCCTTGTTCATGAGCGCGCAGATCAGGGCCACCACCGTGCTGACGCAGATCGTGAGGATCACGAAGTCCGCACCCGCGCGAGTCTCGGTCTGGGACAGGACGTAGTAGCCGACGAGGCCCGAGAACAGGACGAGGACGCCGAGCTGCCAGACGCCGCGCGAGCCGTTGGGCTCACGGTAACCGATGGCCTCCAGCGGCAGTCCGGGCGCGGCCTTCGGGTTGATCATCGAGGCGAGGAAGATGTAGCTGGCGTAAAGGCCCGACAGGATGAGGCCCGGAAGGAACGCGCCCTCGTACATGTCGCCCACGGAGCGGCCGAGCTGGTCGGCCATGACGATGAGGACGAGGGAGGGCGGGATGATCTGGGCCAGGGTGCCCGATGCCGCGATGATGCCGGAGGCGAGGCGCCGGTCGTAGCCGTAGCGCAGCATGATCGGCAGCGAGATCAGGCCCATGGAAATGACGGAAGCGGCCACCACGCCCGTGGTGGCGGCGAGCAGGGCGCCCACGAACACCACCGCATAGGCGAGACCGCCGCGCACCGGGCCGAAGAGCTGCCCGATGGTGTCGAGCAGGTCCTCCGCCATGCCGGAGCGTTCCAGGATGTATCCCATGAAGGTGAAGAACGGGATCGCCAGCAGCACCTCGTTGGACATGGTGCCGTAGACGCGGTCCGGCATGGCCTGGAGGAGGGGCCAGGAGAGGTTGATGGTCTCCGGCGCCAGCGGGGCGAGCTCCACCGCGATGAAGAAGAACAGCAGGCCGTTGGCCGCCAGGGCGAAGGCGACCGGGTAGCCGAGGAGCAGGAAGACGACGAGCGCCACGAACATGATCGGCGCGAGGTTCTGGGCGATGAGCTCAGCCATGGACGGAAAACTCCGGAATACGAATAACAGGGCGCTCTACGGGGTCAGCGGATGCCGTCGCCCGGAGGTTCGCCGCCTGAAGTGGCGTTCTTCTCGGCCAGTTCTGCGATGAGCCGCTCCGCCTCCACTTCAGGGCTGTGGTGACCGGTCGCGGCATGCTCGTCGACGAGCTGGCCCCGCATGATCGCGATGCGCTTGATGAGTTCGCTCAGCCACTGGAGCGCCAGCGAGATGAACCCCAGGAGGATGAGGCCTTTCGCCGGCCAGATCAGCAGGCCGCCCGCGTTGGAGGAGACCTCGCCGGATTCGTAGGAGCGGATGAAGTAGGGCACCGAGAGGTAGAGCATCAGCGCCACGAAGGGGAACAGGAAGAACAGATGGCCGATCAGGTCGATCATGTCCCGTCCCCGCTTGGAGAGCTTGTTCGAGATGATATCGATGCGGATGTGCTCGTTGACCCTCAGGGTCCAGGCCGCGCAGAGCATGAAGACCGCGCCGAAGAGATACCATTGCAGCTCGAGCCAGGCGTTCGAGGAAACGCCGAAGAGACGCCGGATGATGGCGTTGATGGCCGAGACCAGGATCGCGATCACGATGGCCCAGGCCGCGGTCTTGCCGACGCGCTCGTTGATGGCGTCGATGATGCGGGATAGCTGAAGGAGCGCTGCCACCTGTCTTCCCCCCTGTCGTTATTGGTTTGAAATTGCAGCCTAGCTATCGGAGATGCTCCGGCTTCGCTAGTGCCGCAATAGTCTAATGAATGGTTCCGGGTCAGTAGCGGGGATACTTTCGTGTCGCAAGATACCCCGTTGTTAAAAGTTTAGGCAGCCCAAGGCTTTCCGGGAGAGCCGAAACTTGCGGGCAGGTCCGCTGCCGATCCTGCTTCCGGTATGCTGCAGGGCCACAAGTGAGCAGGCGAAGGGAGCAAGGCGGTGGTGGTGTCTTGCCGCAGGCGCGGCTATAAGAGCCTGACCTCAAGGGGGCGACCGTGACGCTGCTTGTTCTGGGCCTGATCGTTTTTCTCGGCACCCACGCCTTCAGCATGGCGCGAAAGAGCCGCGCCTCGCTGGTCGCAAGGTTGGGCGAGGGGCCGTACAAGGGATTGTACTCCCTGCTGTCGCTGGCGGGAATCGTGCTGATCTCCATCGGCTACGGGCAATACCGCGGGTCGGGCTACATCCCGGTGTGGGACCCGCCGGTCTGGACCCGCCACCTGGCGCTGCTCCTGGTCTGGTTCGCCTTCGTTTTCTTCGTGGCGGCCTATCTGCCCGGGCGGATCAAGCGGACCCTGAAGCATCCCATGCTCGCGGGCGTGAAGGTCTGGGCGCTGGCGCATCTCCTCGCCAACGGCGACCTCGGCTCCATCGTGCTGTTCGGGTCCTTCCTGGCCTGGGCGGTGGCGGCGCGCATCAGCGTGAAGCGCCGCGACGAGGCCGTTCCCCACGGGGCGCCCCTGGAGCCGCCAGCGGGCCTGCGGAACGACGCTCTCGCCATCGCCATCGGCACGGTCGTCTACATCGCCTTCGTGGTCTGGCTCCACCCGCTCCTGATCGGCGTCCCAGTCCTGCCCGGAGCGGCCTGAGCCGCCGGATCCTGCGCCGCAGGGCTTTTCTCGGGCCCGCGCCATCCCTATTGAAGGGTTTCAAGAAAAAAGCCTGCGATGCGATCGGCCTCTCGCCTTGGGCGGGGGCGTGTGCTAGGCGACCCACTTCGATGGAGGAGGCGGCCCCGAGGCCGCAGAACAAGTATGGCTCCGAAAGACGAGTTCATCCGCGAGGTCGACGAGGAATATCGCCGCGACCAGATGGCCCAGATCTGGAACCGCTACAGCGGTGTGATCATCGGCATTGCGCTTCTCGTGGTCGTCGCCGTCGGCGGCTGGCGCTACTGGCAGTACCGTCAGGAAACCCAATCCCAGGCGGCCGCCCTGCGCTACGAGGAAGCTCTGCAGCTGTCCCGCGAGGAAAAGAACCAGGAGGCGCAGGCCGCCCTGGAAGCCCTCGCGAAGGAAGACGGCAGCGGATACGGCTTCCTCTCCCGCTTCCGTCTCGCGGCCGAACTCGGAAGCCAGAACGCCGAGAACGGCGCGTCGGCCTATGAGGCCCTTGCCAACGATTCCAGCCTGAGCCCGCTCTGGCAGGATCTGGCGCGCCTGCGCGCCGCGTGGCTCCGGTTCGACACGGCGGATCCGGCGCAACTGCGCCCGGCCCTGGAGCGTTTGGCCGTGCCGACGAATGCATGGCGCCATTCCGCAAGGGAACTTCTTGGCCTCTCAGGCTTGAAAGCCAATGACATGGATTACGCCGGCCGGTGGTTCGACCAGATCGCGGCCGACCGCGAGACGCCCTCGGCTCTGAGGCAGCGCCTCGCGATCTACACCGCCCTGGTGGCTGGCGGCGCCGTTCAGGTCACGCAGTAGTTTACAAAAGGGAGAGGCAGGACATGACGCCTACCGTCGCCATTGTCGGGCGGCCGAATGTCGGCAAATCGACCCTGTTCAACCGCCTCGTCGGCAAGAAGCTCGCCCTCGTGGACGACCGACCGGGCGTGACCCGCGACCGGCGCGAAGGCGAGGCGCGTCTCGGCGACCTGGAATTCCGCATCGTCGACACGGCGGGGCTCGAGGAGGCGACGGAGGAATCGCTCCTTGGCCGCATGCGTGCGCAGACCGAAGCCGCCATCGGCGATGCCGACGTGATCCTCTTCGTCATCGACGCCCGCGTCGGCATCCTGCCCGCCGACCGGCCTTTCGCGGAGATGGTCCGCCGCTCCGGCAAACCCGTCATCCTCATCGCCAACAAGGCCGAGGGCGGCGCGGGCATGGCCGGGGCCTACGATGCCTTCTCGCTGGGCCTGGGCGATCCGATTCCCTTCTCGGCCGAACATGGCGAGGGTCTTGCCGATCTGTTCGAGGCCCTGATGCCTCACTTCCCCGAGCCCGACGAGGGCGAGGAAGACGAGGAGGATCCCAACAAGCCGCTCAAGGTCGCCATCGTCGGTCGCCCCAATGCGGGCAAGTCCACCCTCATCAACCGCATGGTGGGCGAGGAGCGGCTGCTGACCGGCCCCGAGGCCGGCATCACCCGCGATTCCATCTCTCTCGATTGGCAGTGGCGCGGCCGACCGATCAAGCTGTTCGACACGGCGGGGCTGCGCAAGCGGGCGCGGGTCGAGGACAAGCTGGAAAAGCTCTCCGTCGCCGATGCCCTGCGCGCCGTGCAGTTCGCCGAGGTCGTCGTCGTGCTGCTGGATGCGACGATTCCGTTCGAGAAGCAGGACCTCTCCATCGTCGATCTCATCGAGCAGGAGGGCCGCGCCCTCGTGATTGGCGTCAACAAATGGGATCTGGTGGCCGATCAGCCGGGCCTGCTGAAGGACCTCAAGGAAAAGGCCACCCGCCTGCTGCCGCAGGTGCGGGGCGCCCCCGTGGTGCCGGTCTCCGGCCTCGCCGGCAGCGGCATCGATCCGCTCATGAAGGCGGTCATGCAGGTCTACCAGACCTGGAACACCCGCATCTCGACCGCGCGGCTCAACCAGTGGCTCGGAGAGGCGATCGAGGCCAACCCGCCTCCGGCCGTCTCCGGACGCCGGATCAAGATCCGCTACATGACCCAGGTGAAGTCCCGACCGCCGCACTTCGCCATCTTCGGCAACCAGCTCGATGCCCTGCCGAAGAGCTACACCCGCTATCTGGTGAACGGCATCCGGGAAGCCTTCGAGCTTCCGGGCGTGCCGATCCGCGTGTCGCTCCGGATGGGGCAGAACCCGTTCGACAAGGGGCGGAAGTAGAAGCGCCGGGCTTCCTCCGCAGCCGGAATTCAGAGCCTGCGAACGAAAATGGCCGGGACGATGCCCGGCCATTTTTGCTGATGGGGTCTTTCGCTCAAGCCGGCATCTGCGGCTCGATCACCTTTCCACCGAGGGTGAAGTCGTAGATCTTGCCGGTCTCGTTCCAGCTCGGCAGGGCGAGCTTCACGAAATGGGGGGCGAGGTCTTCCGGCGTCTTCAGCGTCAGCGGGTCCTCTCCCGGCATCGCCGCGCGGCGCATGTTGGTGCGAAGCGCCCCGGGGCTCAGCAGCATGGCCTTGACCGGGGTGGTGACCGTCTCGGCGGCATAGGTGCGGACCAAGGCCTCGAGGGCGGCCTTCGAGATCGAATAGACGCCCCAATAGGCTTTGCACTTGTGGGCGGCGCCCGACGTCACGAAGACGGCCCGGCCAGCATCGGACGCGCGCAGCAGCGGATCCAGGGAGCGGATCAGGCGGTAATTCGCCGTGACGTTGATGGCCATCACCTCGTCCCAGACCGGCTGGTCGACATGGGTGATCGGGGCGAGTTCGCCCAGGATTCCCGCATTGCCGATGAGGATGTCGAGCTTGCCCCAGCGCTCGTAGATCGCGGCGCCCAGGCGGTCGATGGCCTCGAAGTCCTTGAGGTTTACCGGAACGAGAGTGGCCGTGGAGCCCTTGGCGCGGATCTCGTCGTCGAGCGACTCCAGTGCGCCCTGGGTGCGGGCGAGGGCGATGATGTGCGCGCCGGCCTCGGCCAGGGCGAGGGCCGCCGCGCGGCCGATGCCGCGCGAGGCGCCGGTGACGACCGCAACGCGGTTCGAGAGAGGCTTGTCCATGAGTCTTCAGTCGGCTTCGGCAAGAAGGGCGAGGCGGCGCGGGGTGGCCACGGTCAGGTCGGTCAGCGCGGTCGGATAGTCGCCGGTGAAGCAATGATCCGTGAATTGCGGCTGGTCCGGATTACGGCCCTCCTCGCCCATGGCCCGGTAGATGCCCTCGATGGACAGGAAGGCCAGCGAATCCGCGCCGATATATTCCCGCATCTGCTCGAGATTGTGGGTCGCGGCGAGCAGCTTTTCCTTCTCGGGCGTGTCGATGCCGTAGAAGTCCGGATGGGTGATCGGCGGGCTGGCGATGCGGAAATGGACCTCCTTGGCGCCGGCCTCGCGCATCATGCGCACGATCTTCACCGAGGTGGTGCCGCGCACCAGGCTGTCGTCCACGAGCACGATCCGCTTGCCCTCGATGGCCGAGCGGTTCGCCGAGTGCTTCATGCGCACGCCGAGCTCGCGCACCGACTGGGTCGGCTGGATGAAGGTGCGGCCGACATAGTGGTTGCGGATGATGCCGAGCTCATAGGGCAGGCCGCAGGACTGGGCGAAGCCCAGGGCCGCCGGCACGCCGGAATCCGGCACCGGAATGACCACGTCCGCATCGGCCGGGGCTTCCCGGGCCAGCTCGCGGCCCATGCCCTTGCGCACCTCGTAGACGCTCTTGCCGTTCACGATGGAATCGGGACGGGCGAAATAGATGTATTCGAAGATGCAGGGGCGGGGCGCCTGCTTGGGCGCGAAGCGGAAGGACTCGATGCCCTCGTCCGAGATCACCACGCATTCTCCGTTCTCGATGTCGCGGACGAAGCGGGCGCCGATGATGTCGAGGGCGCAGGTCTCGGAGGTGAGGATGTAGCGGCCGTCGAGTTCGCCCAGCACCAGCGGGCGGATGCCCAGCGGGTCGCGGGCGCCGATCAGCTTCTTGTTGGTCAGGGCCACGAGGGCATAGGCCCCCTCGATCTTCTGGATCGCCTCGACGAAGCGGTCGACGACCCGGTCCTGCCGGCTGCGGGCGACCAGGTGGACGATCACCTCCGTATCGGTGGTGGACTGGCAGATGGCGCCGTCGCGGATGAGGTTGCGCCGCAGGGTGAGGCCGTTGGTGAGGTTGCCGTTGTGGGCCACCGCGAAGCCGCCGCCGTCAAGCTCGGCGAAGAGAGGCTGCACGTTGCGCAGCACGGTCTCGCCGGTGGTGGAATAGCGCACGTGGCCGATGGCCGAGAGGCCCTCCAGGCGCTCGATGATCGCCCGGTCGGAGAAGCTGTCGCCGACGAGGCCGAGCCGGCGCTCGGAATGGAAGACGTGGCCGTCGAAGGAGACGATGCCCGCCGCCTCCTGGCCGCGATGCTGGAGGGCATGGAGACCGAGCGCGGTAATGGCCGCCGAATCCGGGTGGCCGTAGATGCCGAACACGCCGCATTCTTCGCGCAGGGTATCGCCGTCGAGGTCGAGGTCCACCTGCTTCGGTTGGACCTGCCACGTCTCAGACAGAGCAGCCATCATCTTTTCCTTGGGTGCACGCCACACCAACGGCGTGAGAGCGCTATGTAGTGACTCTCAAACCGTTAGCCAATGTCTATTCCTGTCGCCCCCCGATGCGCGAGCCGAATGGCTCAGCCGCGGCGCGGGGGAGGCTGGGTCGCAGGGGCCGGAGCGCCCGGCGCCGCCGGGGCCGTGCCGCGCTGCGGATCGGGCTCGACCGGCTCGGCGGGTTCCGCATCCGGGGCGCCGCGCTCCCGCAGCCGCTGGATCAGGGCTTCCGCGTTTTCCGGCAGCATGGCGATGATGCTGTCCCGCGTATCCTCCATGGCCGGCCGGGTGCGCGAAGCCGTGGCCCATTCTGGGTTCTTGCCCTGGAGCAGCCAGCTCATGAAGGCCCAGCCGATCACGCAGATCAGGAAGCCGCGTGCCGCGCCGAAGACCAGGCCCAGGGTCCGGTCCAGGGCGCCGATCCGGGAATCGAGGATCAGGTCGGAGATCTGGACCGTGATGATGGACACGACGATGAGGGTGATGACGAAGATGCCGCCGATGGCGGCCACCAGCGCGACCGTGTTGCTGCTGATGTATTGCTGCGCCAGGGGCAGGGCCATCGGGTGCAGGTACCAGGCTGCCGCAGCGGCCACCAGCCAGGCGACGATCGCGAGCACCTCGCGCGTGAAGCCGCGCACCGCAGCCAGGAGCGCCGAGATGATGACGACGCCGATGACGACCAGATCCAGAACCGAAAAGGACATAAGCCAAGCCTACGCAGAGAACAGGGTGGGGCCGCATTCGCGGGTTCAGGGCTCGGGCTGTATACCCTCAAGAATGCGGTTCGTCACCCCACGGCTGTCGGAAGCTTGGCCGACTTAGGAGCCAAGTCTTCGGACCGGCCCCGAACCTTGTGAACGCGGGCGGTCGCAGGGCCGCGCGAAGCGCCGGACAGGCATGGAAAAACCCCGGCGGAGGGCCGCCGGGGTTCGGTTCGTTTGCGGCAGGGCCGGCGATCAGATGAACAGGAAGTCGTCCGCCGTGATGGTGGTGCCGGGCTTCACCTTCAGGATCTCGATGCCCTTGGCCTTGCCCGAGCCGTCCACGTCCAGATAAACCACGCCCTTCTTCTTGTCGTAGGTGACGAAGTCGTTGACGTCCTTCGGCTTGCCGATCTTGAAGAACTTCTTGTCGAGCTTGCCTTCCTTGAACACCTTGTCGAGCCCGACCGAGACCTTCTTCTTGTCCGGCTTGCCCATGTCGTCCTTGCCCTTGCCCTTCTTGGCGAAGGCCAGCAGGTCCTTCTTCAGGCTCTTGACCTTGAACGACTTGAGGGCCGAGAGGTCGAACTGCAGGGTGTCGTCGGCGGAGACGAAGTCCTTCACGTGGTCGAACTGCCCCTTCTTCGCGCGGCTGTCGAACACGAAGGTGTCCATGCCCGCGCCGCCATAGAGCTGGTCCTTGCCGGCGCCGCCGTTGATGATGTCGTCGCCGCCCAGGCCGAAGATCTTGTCGTTGCCGGAGAGGCCGTTGAGAACGTCGGCGCCCTCCGTGCCGGAAAGCCGGTCGTTCTTCGGCGTGCCGTTGGTGGGGGCGGGCACGGGCGCAGGGTTGTCCGGAGGCGTCGTTCCGCCGTCCGTGACCGTGATCGTAATTCTTTCCGATCTCGACAGACCCTCACTGTCTTTCACCTGGACCCACAAGTCGTGTGTGCCAACCTGAGCTTCGCCCAGAGCCGCCTTCAGGACGATCTTATTGTTCTCGATCTTGAAGAAGGGATGGTTGAGGGGCGTGTTGTAACCGGTGTGGTCGACCAGGATGTATGTGTGGGAATCGTTGGCGTCCTGATCAACGGCAGACAGGGTCGCAACTTCGTCTCCGACAGCCGCCGTATCCGAAATCGTGCCGCCGCTAACATCGATGCCGGTAGGATTATCATTCCCATCCGTTACATTGATCGTGAAGGACGACGTTTGAAGTGTCGTTCCGTTGGCGCCCATGGCTTTGATGGTGAGCGGGAACCTGTTGAGGTTGGCATTCTCGAAGTCGATCTCACCACCGAGAGCTTTCAGAAGGTACTGTCCCTCGGAATACTGGACGAAGAAGATATTGTGCCCGTACTCCCCGCTATAGTTGTTCTCGATCACGAAGCCGGTTAGCGTCTCGCCCTCTGCCAGGCCGCTTACGGTGAGAATGCCGACCGTTTCATGGGAACTATAGTATGATTCCTGAACGTCTGTGCTTGAGAGATTGATCGTAATAGTCATGCCGGTTTCCTCCATCGGGCCTATTGCGCCTGTCTCTCCACAGTTCTGCATTCGACTGGTGCGAGGAGTGGCTAGGCTGGCAGCATGACGTATACGTTATAAAATTCCTATGAATCAAATCGGCTGAATGGCCTAGGCTTGAAATGGTTCATATTCACGAGGCCTTCCGCCGCCTCGCGGCAATTCCCGCCACCAGATCCGTAATGTGCCCGATGGCTGAGGCCGGGAGCGGGAGGCGTTCCTTGCCTTTCTTGTCGGCGCGCGGCGCAGGTGAGACTGCGTTGGAGAAGCCGAGCTTGGCGGCTTCCTTCAGGCGCGCCTGTTCCTGGGCCACCGGACGGATGGCGCCGGAGAGGCCCATTTCGCCGAAATAGACCGTGTCGGGCGGGAGCGGATTGCCCGACAGGGATGAGACGAGGGCGGCGGCTGCGGCGAGATCCGCTGCGGGCTCCGTGATGCGCAGGCCGCCGGCGACGTTGAGGTAGACGTCGTGCATCCCGAGCTTGAGCCCGCCATGGGCCTCCAGCACCGCCAGCACCATGGAGAGCCGGTTCTGGTCCCAGCCGACGACCGCGCGGCGCGGATTGCCGAGGGAGGTGGGCGCCACGAGGGCCTGGATCTCCACGAGGAGCGGGCGCGTGCCCTCCATTCCCGCGAAGACGGCGGTGCCCGGGGTGGCGAGGTCGCGCCCCGCGAGGAACAGCTCCGACGGATTGGGCACTTCGCGCAGGCCCTGGTCCGACATCTCGAACACGCCGATCTCGTCGGTGGGGCCGAAGCGGTTCTTCACGGCGCGCAGGATGCGGAAATGGTGGCCGGTATCGCCCTCGAAGGAGGCCACCGCATCCACCATGTGCTCGACCACGCGCGGACCCGCGATCTGCCCGTCCTTGGTGACGTGGCCGACGAGGATGACGGCAGTGCCCGAGGTCTTGGCGAAGCGGATCAGCGCCTGGGCGCTGCCGCGCACCTGGGTCACGGTGCCGGGGGCCGATTCCACGGTCTCGGTCCACATGGTCTGGATCGAGTCGATGATGGCGAGCGCCGGGCGCGGGCCCTGGGTCAGGGTCGCGACGATGTCCTCCACATTAGTTTCGGAGGCGAGCTCGACGGGAGCGTTGGCGAGGCCGAGGCGTTCGGCCCGGAGCCTGACCTGCGCCACGGCCTCCTCGCCCGAGATGTAGACGACCCGGTGCCCCCGATTGGCGAGGGCGGCGGTGGCCTGCATCAGAAGCGTGGACTTGCCGATGCCGGGATCGCCGCCGAGCAGGATGACGGAGCCGTGCACGAAGCCGCCGCCGGTCACCCGGTCGAGCTCGGCGATGCCGGACGCCACGCGCGGCGCCTCCTTGGCCTCTCCGGCGAGACCCTCGAGGGGGAAGACCCGTCCCTTGGCGCGGGAGGGGCGCGTGGCGACCGGGCCGACCATGGGATTGGCCGAGCCCGTTTCCTCGACGATGGTGTTCCACCCGCCGCAGGCCTCGCACTTGCCCTTCCAGCGGTTGTAGACGGCGCCGCAGCTCTGGCAGGCGAAGGAGGGTTGACGCTTCGCCATCAGCCTTCTCCTCCGCGATAGGTGCGGGTATAGCGGGGGCCGAGGCCGGTGAGGATCTCGTAGCCGATGGTGCCGGCCCGGCGGCCGACCTCGTCCACCGTGAGGGTCCCGCCGATCAGGGTGACGGTGTCGCCGCGCTTCACCCGGCCCGCCACCTCCGTCACGTCCACCGCGATCAGGTCCATGGAGACGTTGCCCGCGAAGGGGCAGGGGTGGCCGGCGACGAGCGCCATGCCGGCCAGCACCGTCTCGCCGCTGTTGCCGCGGTTGCTGGCCGAGCGGGGATAGCCGTCCGCATAGCCCACGGAGATGGTGGCGACGCGGCGCCTTTCGAGGGCGGTCCAGCGGCCGTTATAGCCCACGGTCTCATCCGGCTCGATCCAGCGCAGCTGGACGATGCGCGCCTTAAGCCCGACGACCGGGCGCATGGGATTGTCCCGGTCCGGTGTGGGGTTGCCGCCATAGAGCGCATAGCCCGGCCGCACGAGATCGAAATGCGGCTTCGCGGCCAGGAAGATGCCGGAGGAATTCGCCAGCGAGGCCGGAAGCCCGGGCAGGGTCTGCCGGACCGCCTGGAAGGCTTCGATCTGGCGCCGGTTCAGCGGATTGTCGCTCTCCTCCGCGCTCACGAAATGGCTCATGAGCAGGGCGGGTTCGAAATCCTTCAGCTCGGGCCTGTCCTTGAGGACCAGGCCCTCCCGCACGGTGAGGCCGAGCCTGTTCATGCCCGTATCCACGTGGACGGCCGCCTTGAAGCGCCGCCCCTGCGCGCGGCAGAACCCCGCCCATTCCTCGATCTCCTCCGAGGAGCCGAGAACGGGACGCAGGTCGTGATCGGCGTAGGCGGGGCCGGTGCCTGCGAGAAGGCCGTTGAGCACGTAGATGGCGGCACCGGGCGCCGCCGCGCGGGCGCGGATCGCCTCGCTCAGATGCGCGACGAAGAAGGTGCCGCAGCCGGCGCGCTGGAGAGCCGGGACTGCCTGCTCGATGCCGGTGCCGTAGGCATCGGCCTTGACGACGGCAGCCGTCTCCGACCCGGCGGCCTGCTCCCGCAGGGCGCGCCAGTTCGAAGCCAGGGCATCGAGATCGATCTGGAGGAGGCCGCCGGCCGCGTTTTCGGGAATGCGGCCCTGCGGGTCTGTTGGTACGGAAACTCTGTTCAATCGCCCATCCGTTCAGGGAGTTTGTCTTCGTCCGCCAGGTTGGTGAAGCGGGTGATGTCGGCCTGGAAGGCGAGCTGCACGGTACCGGTCGGTCCGTGACGCTGCTTGCCGATGATGACCTCCGCCTTGCCGTGGACCTGGTCCATTTCGGCCTGCCACTTGAAGTATTCCTCGGTGCCGGGCTTCGGCTCCTTGTTCTTCAGATAATACTCCTCGCGGTAAACGAACATGACCACGTCGGCGTCCTGCTCGATCGAGCCCGATTCACGCAGGTCCGCGAGCTGCGGCCGCTTGTCGTCGCGGGCCTCCACCTGACGGGAGAGCTGGGACAGGGCGATCAGCGGGACCGAGAGCTCCTTGGCGAGCGCCTTGAGGCCCGTCGTGATTTCGGTCAGCTCCTGCACGCGGTTCTCGCCCTTCTTGGACGAGCCGGAGAGGAGCTGAAGGTAGTCGACGATCAGCACGTCGAGGCCGCGCTGCCGCTTGAGGCGGCGGGCGCGGGCCGCGAGCTGCGCGATGGAGATGCCGCCGGTCTGGTCGATGTAGAACGGGATCGACTGCATCTCCCGGGCGGCTTCGGTGATCTTGTAGAAATCGTCCTCCCGCATGTCGCCGCGGCGGATCTTGTAGGAGGGGACGCCGGACTGCTCGGCGATGATACGGGTCGCGAGCTGCTCGGCCGACATTTCGAGGGAGAAGAAGCCGACGATGCCGCCATTCACGGTCTTGAGACTGCCGTCCTGCTGCTTCTCGGCCTGGTAGGCCTTGGCGATGTTGAAGGCGATGTTGGTGACGAGCGATGTCTTACCCATCGCCGGACGTCCCGCCAGGATGATCAGGTCGGAAGGCTGGAGCCCGCCGAGGGTCCGGTCCATGTCGATGAGGCCGGTCGAGATGCCCGAGAGCGCGCCCTCGCGCTTGTAGGCCGCCGCCGCCATGTCGATGGCTGCTGTGAGGGCGTCCGAGAAGCGCTGGAAGCCGCCGTCGTAGCGGCCCGATTCCGCCAGTTCGTAGAGCCGGCGCTCGGCATCCTCGATCTGCTCCCGCGGCGGGCTGTCGACGGGTGAGTCGTAGGCGACGTTCACCATGTCCTCGCCGATGCCGATGAGCTTGCGGCGGATGGCGAGGTCGTAGATCGTGCGGCCGTAATGCTCGGCGTTGATCACCGTCGTGGCCTCGCCCGCGAGGCGGACCAGGTACTGGTAGGGGGTCGTGCCGCCGAGATCCTGGTCGCCCAGGAAGGTCTTCATGGTGATCGGGGTCGCGATCTTGCCGGCCTTGATGAGATCGGTCGCGACCTCGTAGATCCGCCGGTGCAGATCCTCGATGAAGTGCTCGGCGAGGAGGAAGTCGGAAACCCGGTAATAGGCGTCGTTGTTAACGAGGATCGCGCCCAGAAGCGCCTGTTCGGCATCGATGTTGCTCGGCGGCGCGCGATATTGCGGCTCGGCAGCCTCAATGCGGGCGATCAGGGCGTTGGCGGTGGCCATCTGGCGCTCCGTAAACGAGGGAAGGGGTTGCGGTCTTCTTAGCGGGATTCCGCTACCGAAAGGTGACCGGCCGGACACAGATTAAGACTCCTGCCCAATCCGGTTCTCTTGTCCTCATTGTCCTCGATTCTCACACGACGCACCTTTTCGCGGACGGCCTCGCTTGACTCCCCGGCCTGCGCAGCCGCCAACGAAAAAGCGCTCCCCATCGAATCGATGGGAAGCGCCATTTTAGAACAAAACGAGAACTCTAACAACCGTAGCCGATTAGAGCTCGACGTCTCCGGCATCCGCCAGAGCCGCGCCGACCTCGAGGCCGAGATCGTCGAGGTTGGTCTCCTCGCGGGTGCTGACGGCTTCGCCGCGAGCCTGGCGCTCGGCCTCTTCGGGGCTGCGGGCGACGTTGATCGTCACCTGGACCTCGACCTCCGGGTGGAGCGAGACCGGCACGGCGTGCAGGCCCAGCGTCTTGATCGGCTGGTTGAGGACGACCTGGTTGCGGTCGACGGTGAAGCCGCCGGCCGTCATGATCTCGGCGAGGTCGCGGGTCGAGACCGAACCGTAGAGGACGCCCGTCTCGCCGGCCTGGCGGATGATGGTGAAGCTCTGGCCGTCCAGCTTCTCGCCGACGGCTTCGGCTTCCTTGCGGCGCTCGAGGTTGCGGGCCTCGAGTTGGGCGCGCTGAGCCTCGAAGTGCTCCTTGTTGGCCTTGGTGGCGCGCAGGGCCTTGCCGCGGGCCAGGAGGTAGTTGCGTGCGTAGCCCGGACGGACCTTGACGGTCTCGCCCATCTGGCCGAGCTTGGCGACGCGCTCGAGAAGGATCACTTCCATCTGTTTTCTCCTTTGACGTTCGTGATCAGGTTGAAAGGGTCGGAGGCTGCCTCGGTCCCGCCTTGCCGGATCCGAACCGGTGGCGGAGGCCGAAAACACTGTCGGCGATGCCGAACAGGGACAGGGGCACCAGCAGGAGTCCCTGGGTCATGAAGACGAGCACGTAGAGGCCCGTCAGCAGGAAGAGGCGGGCCGGCTTCCCGCGGGTGCGGTCGTGGATGGCCGCCAGCCCCTGCAGGGCGAAAGCCATGAACAGCGCGCCCGCGAGGGCAAAGCCGAAGACGCCGATGAAGCCGTCGATCATGGCGAGGCCGATGGCGACGACCAGAAGCAGGGCCACCCGGCGCGGCATCTGGAGTTCCGGAACCTCCGGCCAGGGGCGGGGCAGCCGCTTGGACAGCAGCACGATCCTGCCCGCGGCCCAGAGGTACAGGGCCAGGACGGTGGTGAAGCCCTGCGCCGAAAGGAACGGGGTCGCCCGGGCGAAGGCGTCGATCAGCTCTCCCCGCTCCGCCGCGTCGGCCGCCTCTTCGCCGCCGGGCGGGAATTGCAGGTTGATGAAGGCTTCCGAGATTTCGCGGGCATTCCCGAAGAACGCGTCGTAATCGCCCCCCGTCGAGATGACGGCCGTCGCCACGATGGTGAGCGCCGCCGTCCCGGCGACCCAGGCTAGGAGCCGCCCGAGCGGATACCACTCGATGGTCCCGTCCGCGGCGGGGCGGCCGAGGAGGGCGAGATAGGCCAGCCACCAGGCCGGCAGGGCGGTGACGACCGCGAAGCCGAGGCCGCTCAGAGGAGACAGGAAAGCCGCGATCGCAAGGCCGCCCACGACGGCGGCGACGAGGCCGGACCGGTGGTTCCAGCCGAGGGAGACGATCAGGACGGGAATGGGGGCAAGCAGATACAGGACGGCCGCCAGCGGTGTCGCCTTGACGACGACTGCCGTGAGAAGGGCCGAGACGAGGCCCGCGCCTATGCCTGTAACGACGAAATTCATGGTCTCGCTGTCCCGCTGCTCATTGCAGGGTTAGGGGCCTCTTGCCCCAGCTGACCCGGCGGATTTGCACCGACGGGCGACGTCACGGGAAAAGCGGGCCGCCTCTCGGCGGCCCGCCTCGATGGTCTTAGCGGATCACGTAGGGCAGCAGGCCCAGGAAGCGGGCGCGCTTGATCGCCTGGGCGAGCTCACGCTGCTTCTTGGCCGAGACGGCCGTGATGCGCGAAGGAACGATCTTGCCGCGCTCCGAGATGTAGCGGGACAGAAGCTTCGTGTCCTTGTAGTCGATCTTCGGAGCGTTCGGGCCCGAGAACGGGCAGGTCTTACGACGACGGAAGAAAGGACGACGGCCGCCGCCGGCGCCACCAGCACCAAATGCCATGATTAAGCCTCCTCGCCTTCGTTGCCGCCGCCGAAGCCAGCGCCGTCACCGTCGCGCTCGCGGCGCTCGCGGTCCTTGCGCTCGTCGCGGTCGCGCTTCTGCATCATCACGGACGGCTCGGTCTCGAGCTCGTCGACGCGGATGGTCATGAAACGAAGGATGTCTTCGTTGATGCGCATCTGACGCTCCATCTCGGCCACCGCCTGAGCGGGGGCGCTGAGGTTGAACATCGTGAAATGCGCCTTGCGGTTCTTCTTGATGCGGTAGGCGAGGGACTTCACGCCCCACATCTCGGTCTTCTCGACAGTGCCGCCATTCTGCTGAATGACGTCCTTGTACTGGTCGACCATTGCTTCGACCTGCTGGGACGTCACGTCCTGGCGAGCCAGAAAGATATGCTCGTAGAGAGGCATAGTGGGCCTTTCTCAGGTTTGGGTTCAGGCTCTGGATTCGGGTGAATGCCGTGAGCCGGTTTCGCGCGTCCGATCGGCGCCAAGCCCTTCGAGCCTGCAAGGCCCGAGCGGTTGTCGAAGGCGGAGACACGGGACGACGGGACCTGCTAAAGACCCTGCATGGAAGACCATGCCGTCCGTTCAGCCCCCGGCCGGAGCGAACGCGAAGCGGGCGCTATAGTCCATTTGTTCCGGCAAGGCAAGGGACGGCAGCCTGCCCCGGCTGCCGCACCGGCCGGGAAACGCCGATTGCGGTTGATAGCGTTCCAGCGTGGCCGGAAGAACTCTGGTCAAAGAGCGAGGCTGGGATAAAACAGCTTCATGAACGCTCCTCCTCTTCGCCTCGGCGTCAACATCGATCATGTCGCAACCGTCCGGAATGCCCGCGGGGGCTTCCACCCGGACCCCATCCGGGCCGCCAACATGGCGGTTCTGGCCGGGGCCGACGGGATCACGGCCCACCTGCGCGAGGACCGGCGGCACATCCGCGACCAGGACATGGAGCGGCTCAAGCGCAACCTGTTCGTGCCGCTCAATTTCGAGATGGCCGCAACGGCCGAGATGGTCGAGATCGCGACGCGGATCCGCCCCAATGCCTGCTGCCTCGTGCCGGAAAAGCGCGAGGAGCGCACGACCGAGGGCGGGCTCGACATCATCGGCCAGGGCGCGCATCTGCGGCCGGTGATCCAGGAGCTGAAGGATCTGGGCATCCGGGTCTCCCTCTTCGTCGAGCCGGAGGTCGAGGTCATGGACGCCGCCTGCGAGCTGGGGGCGCCCGTGGTCGAGCTTCATACCGGGACCTATTGCGAGGTCGGGGACGAGGAGGAGCGGGCCCATGAGCTGGAGCGCCTGCGCCGGGCGGCGGAGCATGGGGCCAAGATCGGGCTGGAGATCCATGCGGGCCACGGCCTGAGCTTCGATACGGTGCGCCCGGTCGCCGCGATCCCGCAGATCGTCGAGCTCAATATCGGTCACTTCCTCGTGGGCGAGGCCATCTTCATGGGTCTGGATGAGGCGGTTCGCTGCATGCGGGTCGCAATGGACGAGGGGCGGGCCCAGATAACGTGAGCCTAGCCTTTTCCGCCACCAAGGACATCTCATGATTCTCGGAATCGGGTCCGACCTGTGCGACATCCGTCGCATCGAGCGCTCCCTCGAGCGCTTCGGGGACCGTTTCACCCATCGCATCTTCACGGAAGGGGAGCGCGCCCGCAGCGACCGCCGTGCCGCACGCGGCCCCTCCTATGCCCGCCGCTTCGCCGCGAAGGAGGCCTGTGCCAAGGCCCTGGGAACCGGGCTGAGCCACGGTGTCTTCTGGCGGGACATGGAGGTGGTCAACCTCCCGACCGGCCAGCCGACCCTGCGCCTGACGGGAGGGGCCCTGGAACGACTCAGGCGCCTGACGCCGGAAGGGCACGAGGCGGTGGTTCACGTGTCTCTTACGGATGACCCACCTCTGGCCCAGGCCTTCGTGATCATCGAGGCACGCCCCATAAAGTAAGTTGGGCCGCGTTGCGGCAGAACGCGCATTGGGCTAGACCGCCGCAACGACTTGAGACGGCTTCGAGCCGCAGCATTCCTCAAGCATGGATCGAATTACGTGAGCGACAACGCCAAGAAGTACGCCGGCGACAGCGTCAAGAAGGACGAAAGCGGCCTCTGGGAGACCATCAAGGTCATCGTCCAGGCGCTGCTGATCGCGGTGGTCGTCCGCACCGTGCTGTTCCAGCCCTTCAACATTCCCTCGGGCTCCCTCATCCCGACCCTGCTGATCGGCGACTATCTCTTCGTCTCCAAGTATTCCTACGGCTATTCGAAGCACTCCATCCCCTTCAGCCCGCCCGTGTTCTCGGGCCGCATCTTCGGCTCCGAGCCGAAGCGCGGCGACATCGCGGTCTTCAAGCTGCCGAAGGACAACTCCACCGACTACATCAAGCGGGTGGTCGGGCTGCCCGGCGACCGCATCCAGGTGATCGGCGGCGTGCTGCACATCAACGGCCAGCCGGTCCAGCGCGAGCGGGTGGAGGACTTCCAGACGACCGATCTCTACGGCCGCACGATCTCCGTTCCCCGATACAAGGAGACCTTCCCCGAAGGCACCTCCCACTACGTGATCGAGCGCGACGGCGACCGGGGCTACTGGGACAACACCAACGTCTACACCGTCCCGCCGGGCCATTACTTCATGATGGGCGACAACCGGGACAACTCCACCGATTCCCGCGACGAGGCCAATGTGGGCGACGTTCCGGCGGAGAATCTGGTCGGGCGGGCGGAGATCATCTTCTTCTCCATCGACGAGAACGCGTCCCTGTGGCGTCCGTGGGAATGGCCCGGATACATTCGCTGGAACCGCATGTTCGAGCGGATCAAGTAAGCCCGTGGCCCGCCGCAAGCCCAATATCGACGACCTGCTCCGCCGGCTCGGCTACCGCTTCGAGCGGACGGAGCTTCTGGACGAGGCGCTGACCCATGTCAGCGCACCCAATGCCGGCGGGCAGAGCTACCAAAGGCTGGAATTCCTGGGCGACCGGGTCCTCGGCCTCGCCATCGCGGAGATGCTCTACAAGACGTTTCCCGGCGCTCCGGAGGGCGAGCTGTCCCGGCGCCTCGCCGATCTGGTGCGCCGCGAAAGCTGCGCCGAGGTCGCCGAAGCCTGGGACGTTGGCCCCTATGTGAAACTCGGCGCCGGCGAGGCTCATTCCGGCGAGCGCCGGAACCAAACGATCCTGGCCGACGTGAGCGAGGCGATCATCGGCGCGGTGTTCCTCGACGGCGGCTACGATGCGGCCAAGGCCCTCGTCGAGCGCTCCTTCAAGGACCTCCTGGCAACGCCCCGGCGCCCGCTTCGGGACCCGAAGAGCGCCCTCCAGGAATGGGCGCAGGGGCAGGGACTGCCGCCCCCGACCTATACGGTGGTGGAACAGACCGGCCCGGACCATGCGCCCAAATTCCGGATCATGGTCAAGGTGAAGGGCAAGGAAACCGCCTTCGGGCTCGGCACATCGAAGCGCATCGCGGAACAGGCGGCGGCGCGAAGCCTTCTCTTACAAGAGGGTGTCTGGACGGAGGAAGAGCATGGCGTCGCCTGAACAAACCAATACGAAAGCCGGCTTCGTCGCCCTGATCGGCGCGCCCAACGCGGGCAAGTCGACCCTGCTCAACTCGCTCGTCGGCTCCAAGGTCTCCATCGTGTCGCGCAAGGTTCAGACCACGCGGGCGCTGGTGCGCGGCATCGCCATCGAAGGCGAGGCCCAGATGGTGTTCGTCGACACGCCCGGCATCTTCAAGCCCAAGCGCCGGCTCGACCGGGCGATGGTCACCTCCGCTTGGGGCGGCGCCGCCGACGCGGACGTGGTGGCTCTTCTTCTCGACGTCCGCAAGGGCATCGACGAGGAGGCCGAAGCCATTCTCGGCAAGCTGCCCGAGCTGAACCGGCCCAAGATCCTGATCCTCAACAAGATCGACCTGATCGAGCGTTCGAAGCTCCTGGAGCTCGCCCAGACCCTCAACGAGAAGGTGGCTTTCGCCCACACCTTCATGATCTCCGCCCTCAAGGGAGACGGGCTGGCGGCCCTGAGGCGCCAGCTCGCCGAAATGATGCCGGAAGGTCCCTGGCTCTATCCCGAGGACCAGATCTCGGACGCGCCCCTGCGCATGCTGGCGGCCGAGATCACCCGCGAGAAGATCTACGAGCGCCTGCACGAGGAGCTGCCCTACCAGTCCACGGTCGAGACCGACCAGTGGCAACAGCGCCCGGACGGCTCCGTGCGCATCGAGCAGACGGTCTTCGTGGAGCGGGACAGCCAGCGCAAGATCGTGCTCGGCAAGGGCGGCCAGACCATCAAGGCCATCGGCCAGGCGGCACGCAAGGAAATCGCCGAAATCGCCGAGGCTCCGGTCCATCTCTTCATCTTCGTGAAGGTCCGCGAGAACTGGAGCGACGATCCTGAACGCTACCGGGAGATGGGGCTGGAGTTCCCTCGCGGCTGAGCCCAGTTTCACAAAATCCCGCTTCTGTGGGTCCGAATTGGCCCAAACTACGCTTCTCCGCGTTATAGCCTAAGGGTTTCGAGCGAGCGCACCATCTCCGTGTGCAGCTTTCCCGATGCCGCACGGCCGATCCTGCCGACGTCGAGCTGGAGATGGACATGCCCGGTCCTTCTGACCAGAAGTCGCAGAGGCGTCTCGCAGCCATTCTTGCTGCCGATGTGGCAGGTTACTCGGGCCTCATGTCCCTCGACGAGGAGGGAACCCTCCTGCGCCTCAGGCATCTGCGGCGGGAGGTCGTGGTCCCGACCATCCAGGCCCATGGCGGCCGCCTGGTGAAGACCACCGGCGACGGGTTCCTGATCGAGTTCTCGAGTCCCGTGGAGGCGGTCCGCTGTGCGGCGGAAATCCAGGAGGCGCTCGCGGCGATCGCCGCCGAGGACCCGGCCACGACGCTGTGGCTCCGGATCGGCATCAATCTCTGCGACATCATCATCGACGAGGATGGAGACGTCTACGGGGACGGGGTCAATGTCGCCTCTCGCCTGGAGCAGATCGCCGTGCCGGGAGGCATCTGCATTTCGGGCAAGGTCTGGGAGGAGGTGAGGGGCAAGGTCCCTTACGCCTTCGAGGACAGGGGCGAGCAGCAGGTCAGGAACATCGCGC
The DNA here is from genome assembly GCF_042650665.1 of Microvirga sp. GCM10011540. Lineage (NCBI taxonomy): Bacteria > Pseudomonadati > Pseudomonadota > Alphaproteobacteria > Hyphomicrobiales > Methylobacteriaceae > Microvirga > Microvirga sp. GCM10011540. The sequence goes on from NZ_JBHSBQ010000140.1 coordinate 90,250, forward strand.
GGCCCATCCGCATCTACTGCCTCAACGGCGCCCAGGGACCGCCGGAGCTGGCCATGGATGCGTCGCCGTCCCTGGCGCTGCCGGATCGCCCGTCCATCGCCGTTCTGCCCTTCGTCAACATCAGCGGCGATCCGGAGCAGGAGCACCTGGCCGACGGGATCGTCGAGGACATCACCTCGGCCCTCTCCCGGGTGCGGTCCTTCTTCGTCATCGCCCGCAACTCGGCGTTCGCCTACAAGGGGCGGGCCGTTAATTTCCAGCAGATCAGCCGCGAGCTCGGCGTTCGCTACGCCCTCGAAGGGAGCGTGAGAAGGGCGGGCAACCGGGTTCGGATATCGGCCCAGCTCATCGATGCCACGGAGGGCACCCACCTCTGGGCGGAACATTACGACGGGGTCGTCGAGGACCTGTTCGATTTCCAGGACCAGATTACCGCCAGCGTGGTGGGGGCGATCCAGCCCTCCATCCGTGCGGCCGAGATCGAGCGGGCGAAGCGAAAGCGCCCCGAGAGCCTCGACGCCTACGACCTCGTCATGCGTGCGCTCCCACTGGTCTGGGCGCTGGAGCGGGAAAGCAATCTGGAGGCGACGCATCTGCTCGAGGAGGCCCTGCGTCTCGATCCCACCTATCCGCTGGCGCTTTCGCTGCTGGCCTGGTGCCGGGGGCAGCGGGTCGTCTATAACTGGACCGAGCGCCCCGAGGAGGAGAGACAGGAGGCCTTGCGCCAGGCGCAGGCGGCGGTGTCCCTGTCGTCGGACGATCCGTTCACGCTCGCGGTGCTGGGCGCGGCCCTCTCGATCACGAGGGAGTTCGGAAGCGCCGCCGCCGTGCTCGCCCGCGCGCTGGCGCTGGACCCGAACTCGGCCTGGGCCTGGAACCGCAGCGGTTGGCTGCACGATTACCGCGGCGATGCGGAAACCGCGATCAGCCATTTCGAGCGGGCCCTGCGCCTGAGCCCCTTCGACCCGATGGCCTTCAACTGCGACATGGGCATCGGGGCCGCCCACTTCATCGCCGGGCGCTACGAGGAATCCATCGCCTGGCAGGAAAAGGCCCTGATGGCCCATCCCAATTCCGCTTGGATCCACCGCAACCTGGCGCCGGCCTATGCCCTTGCCGGACAGAGGGGCAAGGCGGCGGAAAGCGTGAGGGAGCTCCTCAAGGCTTATCCGGGGATGCGGATCTCGGACGTCACCAGCGCGCTCGCCTTCACCGACGAGGTCCTGGGCCGCATCGCCGAGGGACTGCGCCTCGCGGGACTGCCGGAATAGAAAACGGCCCGGCGGGAGCCGGGCCGTTCATGGTCGGTGTTGCGGGACGGGACCGCCTTACTGCTGGGTCGCCTGTCCCTGAAGGAGCGGAGTGATCCGGCGGATCGTCGCCCGGCGGTTCTGCCGTTCGGGGTTCTCCGTGTTGACCTTCAGATACTGCTCGCCGTAGCCTTGCGTCGTCAGGTTCTCGGCCGGGATGCCGAAACGCTGCGTCAGGGCCGCCGCGACCGCTTCCGCTCGCCGGTCCGAGAGGGTCAGGTTGTCCTCGTCCGAGCCGACGGCGTCCGTATGGCCCTCCACGAGGAAGATCTCGTTCGGGTTGTTCCGGAGCGCGGTCTGAATGGCCTGGGCGATGCCCGTCATGGCGCCGATCTGCTCCTCGGGAAGGGCCCAGGAGCCGAAGTCGAACGTAACGGTGTCGAGGTCGACCCGGCGCATGCGCTCGCGCAGCGGCTGGCTCTGGCGGACCTCGTCGAGGGTGTAGGCACGTTCGATGCGCTCCACCGGAGGCGCCGTGAAGGCCTCCACGAGCTCCTCCTGGGACGCATCCTCCACCTCGACGATGTACTCCTCGCGCGGGATCCGCACGACCGGCGGCGGCAGGCGGACCACGTCCTCACGGACATAGCCGAAGCCGCGTCCGACGCCGGGCCGGATGTCGCCGCGGCGGTTCTCGATGAGAATGACCTCGCGTCCCGCGGGCTCGCGCCTGATGCGGCGCAGGAGATTGCCGTACTCGTCGCGGACCGTGACGATCTCGGTGCCGTCGGGACGCTCCACGATGGTGACCTCTTCGCCCCCGCCGCGCCGTTCCACGCGCACGTCGGCGTCGCGATAGGCCCGCCGGAAGCGTTCGGTTTCGTCGTGGCGGATGATGACCTGGTCACCCTCGCGGATGATGGTGCGGGCACCCGGCTCCTCGATGATGACCCTCCGACCGCCTTCCTCGACACGCTGACGGCGCTGATTGCGAAGATCCTCGATGCGCACGTTCACGCCGGGATCGAAGGCCGGGCGGACGCCGCCGGGAGCCGTACGCGGACCGGACTGGGTCTGCGGTGCCGTCTGCGCGGGAGCCTGGGCCGGTGCAGGGGCCTGGGGAGCCGTCTGCGTGGGAGCCGTCGGCTGCGTCGCAGGTGCAGCCGGAGCAGGCTGCGTGGTCGGCGCAGGCTGGGTCGCGGGTGCCTGCGGGGTCGGGGCTGCGGGAGCGCTCTGGGCCGGGGCGGTCGGAGCCGGGGCCGTCTGGGCGGGAGCCGTCGGCGCCGTCTCGGTCGCTGCCGGCGGAGTGGCCGGTCGGTCCGGACGCTGTCCGCGCTGGCGTCCGCCGGGCGTATCGTCGTCGGTCCGGTTCCGCGGGGCCGTTCTCTCGGCGGGAGCCGCCGGGGTGGCTGGGGTGGCCGGCGTGGCCGCGGGAGGTGTCGGGCGCGTGGCCGGGGCATCGTCAGCCCCCGGCTGCCGCCTTCTCTGCTCGGCAGGCGACGGCGCATCGGGCGTCCGCTCCTGGGCGGAGGGGCGCTGCGGGCGCTCGGGCGACTGGGCCGGGCGCGCGGGCTGTGCCGGAGCCGTGCCCGAAGGCGGCGTCGGCCGTTCCGTCGCGGGGCTGGGATCCCGACGCCGGCGCGGGGCGTCCTGAGCGTCCTCGGCGGGCGCCGCCCGAGGCGAGCGCGGCGGCTCCCGGTCGCCGCCGGGGGCTCCGCGAGGCGCACGGGGCGTGTCCTGCGCGTCGCCCGGGGTCACGGCGCGGGGGGAGCGGGGCGCGTCCGAGGCATTGCCAGGACCCTCGCCGCGGCGAGGGCCGCGGCCCTCCGGCTGCCGGGCATCGCCATCCTGACCCTGCGCCGCGGGGCGCGGGCCACGATCGGGCCGCTCGCCGCGGCTCGGAGACGCGGAATCCGCATCCGGCCGGGCCGGGCGGTCGGGACGGCCCCGGCGGGGCAGTTCCTCGTCCGCGTCCGGCGTCGCCTGGGCAACGACGAAGGGCTTCAGGGGGGCTGATTGGGGTGAAGCCGCGACCGGAGACGCGATCAGCATCAGCGGTATGGCGGCGCTCGTCAGAAACCGGGAAGTAATTTTCATGATTTAACTCGTACCCTGGGCAACATGAACACCGACAAAACGTAGCCGTGTGTTTGGTTCCCTTATGGAATGCGTGAGAGGCGGAAAAGCTCCCGGGAAAATGCGCCGGTAACCTTGGAAAATATGGAAAATTTGCGCCCGAATGCTTACATGCGGCATGTACGGCACTGCTGAACGCGAGTACCCCAATTCCATGCAATGGACCGATGAAGGCATCGTTGTCGGCGTCCGGAAACACGGCGAATCGAGCGTCATCCTCGAGCTGATGACCCGTGAGCACGGCCGCCATCTCGGCCTGGTCCATGGCGGCCGCTCCAAGACCCTTCAGCCGGTGCTGCAGGCCGGGAACAGCGTCCACGCCACTTGGCGCGCGCGGCTCGACGAGCATCTGGGCACCTACCAGGTCGAAGCCTCGCAGCTGCGGGCGGCCCATTTCATCGGTTCGCCGATGGCGCTCTACGGCCTCGCCACCCTGTCCCACCTGCTGCGCTATCTTCCCGAACGAGACCCTCATCCCGCCCTCTACGAGACCCTGTCCGTGCTGGTGGATCACTTGGACGATCCCGATCTCGCGCCGGCGCTGTTCGTGCGCTTCGAGCTGGCGATCCTGGCGGAGTTCGGCTTCGGGCTGGACCTGTCCTCCTGCGCCGCAACGGGCACCCGGGACGATCTCATCTACGTGTCGCCGAAGAGCGGGCGCGCGGTCAGCGCCGGGGCCGGGGAGCCCTACAAGGACCGCCTTCTCAGGCTGCCGGGCTTCCTCATCGGCCAGATGCGCACCAACCGGCCGCGGGACGAGGACATCCGTGCCGGATTTGCACTCACCGACTTCTTCCTGCATCAGAACGTCTTCGAGCCGCGGGGGCAGGCGGCGCCGGCAGAGCGGGCGCGTTTCGTCGCACTGGCGACAGCTGGGGACGAGTAGGGTTTGTTTCTGTTATGTTCTCATTTCAAATGATAAGAACTGATTCGCAGTTAGGGTTTTCGATTCATGGGTAAGCCGGTCAATCCACCGTCAGGCGGCGAAATCGAGACGATCAATCTCAAGGATGCGCTCGAGGAGCGCTATCTCGCCTACGCGCTCTCCACCATCATGCACCGGGCGCTGCCCGACGCACGAGACGGGTTGAAGCCGGTCCACCGCCGCATTCTTCATGCCATGCGCCTTCTCCGGCTCGACCCCCGGTCGGCCCCGAAGAAATGCGCCCGCGTGGTCGGCGACGTGATGGGCCAGTACCACCCCCACGGCGACCAGTCGATCTACGACGCCCTGGTCCGCATGGCGCAGGACTTCGCCCAGCGCTATCCGCTGGTGGAGGGGCAGGGCAATTTCGGCAACATCGACGGCGATAACGCCGCCGCCATGCGCTATACCGAGGCGCGTCTGACGGAGGTGGCCCGGCTGCTCCTGGAGGGCATCGACGAGGACGCGGTCGATTTCCGAGAGACCTACGACCAGACCAACGAGGAGCCGGTCGTGCTCCCGGCCGCCTTCCCGAACCTGCTGGCCAACGGCTCCCAGGGCATCGCGGTCGGCATGGCGACCTCGATCCCGTCCCACAACGCGGCCGAGCTCTGCGATGCGGCGCTCTACCTCATCGGCCATCCGAAGGCCACGTCGGAGCAGCTCCTGAGCTTCGTTCCCGGCCCCGACCTCCCGACCGGCGGCATCATCGTCGACACGCCGGCCTCCATCGCCGAGACCTACCGGACCGGACGCGGCTCCTTCCGCGTGCGCGCCCGCTGGCACAAGGAGGAGGTCAAGCGTGGCGTCTGGAACATCATCGTCACCGAAATCCCCTATGCGGTGCCGAAGTCCCGCCTGATCGAGAAGATCGCCGAGCTGCTGCAGGAAAAGAAGCTGCCGCTCCTGGCCGACGTGCGCGACGAGTCCGCCGAGGACATCCGCATCGTGCTGGAGCCCCGCGCCAAGACCGTCGATCCCATCATCCTCATGGAATCGCTCTTCAAGCTCACCGAGCTCGAGAGCCGTATTCCCATGAACGTGAACGTGCTCGCCGGCGGCAAGGTGCCGAAGGTGCTCGGCCTCGCCGAATGCCTGCGCGAGTGGCTGGACCACCGGCGCGAGGTCCTGATCCGCCGCTCCGGCTTCCGCCTCGCGGCCATCGACAGGCGCCTCGAAATCCTCGGCGGCCTCCTCATCGTCTATCTCGACCTCGACCGGGTGATCAAAATCATCCGCGAGGAGGATGAGCCCCGCCAGGAGCTGATGCGCGTCTTCAAGCTCACGGAGATCCAGGCCAACGCCATCCTCGACACCCGCCTGCGCAGCTTGCGCAAGCTGGAGGAGATGGAGCTCAAGCGCGAGCAGAAGAACCTGCAGGACGAGAAGGCCACCATCGAGAACCTCCTCGGCTCCGAGAAGGCGCAGTGGAAGGCCGTGACGGCGGAGATCCGCGAGGTCCGCAAGACCTTCGGTCCCGAGACGGCTCTCGGCAAGCGCCGGACCACCTTCGCCGAGGCGCCGGACACCTCCGACATCGACTTCGCGGAGGCCATGGTCGAGCGCGAGCCGATCACGGTCATCGTGTCCGAGAAGGGCTGGATCCGCGCCATGAAGGGGCACCAGGCCGATCTCTCGGCCGTGCAGTTCAAGGGCGACGACCAGCTCAAGACGGCTTTCTTCGCGGAGACCACGTCCAAGATCGTCGTCGTGGCGACGAACGGGCGCTTCTTCACCCTGGAAGCCTCCAAGCTCCCGGGCGGGCGCGGCTTCGGCGATCCGATCCGCCTCATGGTCGATCTGGAGGAGGGGGCCGACTTCATCGCGGCCTTCCCCTACAAGGCCGGAACGAAGCTCCTCGTGGTCGGCTCCGACGGGCGCGGCTTCGTGGTCCCGACCGACGACATCGTGGCCAATACCCGCAAGGGTAAGCAGATCCTCAACCTCGACGCCCCGGCGAAAGCGGTGGTGTGCACGGAGGCCGAGGGCGACCACGTCGCGATCATCGGCGAGAACCGGAAGCTTCTGATCTTCCCCCTGAAGCAGGTTCCCGAGATGACCCGCGGCAAGGGTGTGCGCCTCCAGCGCTACAAGGATGGCGGCGTGTCCGACGCCAAGGTCTTCAAGCTCAAGGAAGGCCTCACCTGGAAGGACACGTCCGGCCGCACCTGGACCGTGGCGAAGGAAGACCTGCGCGACTGGATGGGCGATCGCACCGAAGCCGGGCGCCTGCCGCCCAAGGGCTTCCCGAAGTCGAACACCTTCGGCGAGTAAGAACCGCTTTCCGGGGCGCCTCCGATGCGCCCCGGAAACGCCGATCCGCGGGGCTAGTCCACCCGCACCCAGCCCGGAGCCAGCAGGCGCTCCTGCGGGGTGAAGCGGGCCTTGTAGCCCATCTTCTTCGAACCCTCGACCCAGTAGCCGAGATAGAGATAGGGCAGGCCCATCGCCTTCGCGCGACGGATATGGTCGAGGATCATGAACGTGCCGAGGCTGCGGTCCCGCTGGTCCGGATCGTAGAACGAGTAGACCATCGACAGGCCGTCGCTCATCTCGTCCGTGAGGCACACGGCGATCAGGTCTCCGGTGCCTTTGCCGGTGATGCCGCTGTCGATCCCGCGGCGGCGATACTCGATCAGCCGCGTGTCCACATGGCTATCCTCGATCATCATCGAATAGTCGAGCACGGTCATGTCGGCCATGCCGCCATCCGTGTGCCGGGCGTCGAGATAGCGCCGGAACAGGGAGTACTGCTCCGAGGTGGGCCGGTTCGGCATGGCATTGCCGATCAGGTCCTCGTTCGCCTTCAGGACCCGCCTCATGTTGCCGGATGGCTCGAACTCGTTCACGAGCACGCGCACCGAAACGCAGGCGCGGCAGGTGTCGCAGGCGGGTCGGTAGGCGATGGTCTGCGACCGGCGGAAGCCGCCCTGGGTCAGGATTTCGTTGAGCTCCCGCCCGCGTCGTCCGACGATGTGAGTGAAGACCTTCCGCTCTTCCCTGTTCGGCAGGTAGGGGCAGGCGGAAGGAGAGGTCAGGTAGAACTGCGGTGCGTCGCGCGGCTGACTCGTCAAGCTTGATCGCCTTGTGGAGGAACCTTGAGCATTGACTTAACGCTCAAGGATAACATTGGTGCCACCGACGTCCAGCAAAAGAGGCCCGGATGCCGCATCTCGCTCACGCGGAGCGGATGACCATCATGTTCGTCAGCAGGTCGCGCACGAAGCGGCGGTCGTCGCGGAAGAAGCCGACCAGCACGTCGCAGGCCCAGAGCAGGAAGGTGGAGACGGCCACGTAGAACAGGAGCGCGTGGACCGCTGCCGCGAGCATGGACACCGGCCGTCCGCTCGGATCGACCACCCGCAGGCCCATGTAGCGCATACCCACAGTCGCCTGGGAGGGGCCGCCGATGGTCACCGCGTTGTAGAGGATGAAGGTGAGGGCGGTGAGCGGCAGGAACACGAACAGGCCCCAGCCGAGACCGAGGGTGAGCAGCCCGAAGACGAAGATCGCGATGGAAATCAGCACGATCCAGACCGCCACCACGAACAGGTCGATGAGGTAGGCCCAGAAGCGCCGGTTGATGACGCCTTCGGTCAGCCGCGTGTCGACCTCGTAGGAATTGTAGTTCATCGGCGGCAGGGAAGAACGGTTCGCCATGATCTGCTCCTCAATAGGCCGTTTCCGACAGACAGCGCCAATCGATCCGCTGGGGAGCGAGGCCGTCCGCCGCCAGGGCATCGAACACCTCCAATGTATGCTTTCTGTCCCGGGTTTCGATGGTGATGTCGATGGAAACCCCCTTGGCCGGCACGTCCAGGAACAAACGGCTGTGGGAAACCTCGAGAATGTTGGCGCCCAGGCTGCCGAGCCTGCTCGCCACCCGGCCCAGGAAGCCTGGGCGGTCGTTGGAGGTGATGCGGAAGGAGGCGATGCGGTCGTCGCGCTCCAGTTCGCGCACCATCACCGAAGCGAGAATGCGCGCATCGATGTTGCCGCCGCAGAGCACGAGGCCGACCCGCTTGCCCTCGAACCGTTTCGGCTCGGCCAGCATGGCCGCGAGACCTGCCGCGCCCGCGCCCTCGGCCATGGTCCGCTGCAGCGTGGCATAGGCGTTGACCGCCCGCTCGATCACCGGCTCGTCCACCAGCACGATGTCGGAGACGAGGTCCCGCACGACAGGCAGGGGGAGCTGCCCCACGGTCTTGACCGCGATGCCTTCCGCCAGGGTGGCGCCGCCGATGGGGCGGTCCTCGCCCCGGATCGCGTTCTGGAACGACGGGTAGAGGGCCGCCTCGACGCCGACGATCTCGATGGAAGGCTTCAGGGCCTTGGCGGCGACCGCGATGCCCGAGATCAGGCCGCCGCCGCCGATGGGCACCACGATCTGGTCGAGATCCGGCGCATCCGCCAGCATTTCGAGCGCGACGGTGCCCTGGCCGGCTATGACGCTGGGGTCGTCGTAGGGATGCACGAAGACCAGCCCCTGTTCCGCCGCGATCTGCCGCGCCCGGTCGGCCGATTCATAGAGGGTCTCCCCGTGAAGGATCACCCGGGCGCCATAGGCGCGGGTGTTCTCGGCCTTCACCAGCGGAACGCTCTCCGGCATCACGATGGTGGCCGGAATGCCGAGGCGCCGGGCGTGGTAGGCCACCGCCTGGGCGTGGTTGCCCGCCGACATGGCGATGACGCCGCGCCTGCGCTCCTCCGAGGTGAGGCTCTCCAGCTTCGTGACCGCACCGCGCTCCTTGAAGGAGCCGGTCGGCTGCATGTTCTCGTGCTTCACGCAGACGGTCGCGCCGGTGAGCTGGGACAGGCGGGGAGCGGGGACGAGAGGGGTCCTGAGAACCTGCCCCTGAATGGTCGCCGCGGCGCGTTTCACGTCCTCGACGGTGATGGCGTAATCGGCCAATGGTGCCTCCGGTTGGTCTTGATCGCCCTTAGATGGGTCGTGGTGTTGGATCCCTCGTGCCGAACAGCCCGCCGGGACGGAAGATCAGAAAGACGACGAGCGCGACATATAAAGCGATGTCGCGCGCCTCGATGGGTAAATATGCCGACCAGAGCGTTTCGAACAATCCCACGGCGAAACCGCCCAGGAGCGCCCCTGGAATCGAGCCGATCCCGCCGATGATGGCGGCGATCAGCGCCTTCAGGCCGTACTGAAACCCTCCTGCGAAGCCCAGGCCGCCATATTGCGCCACGATGAGCAGGCCCGCCAGAGCCGCCATGGCGCCCGCCAGGGCGAGGGTCTGGAGCAGGAGGCGGGGGCCGTCGATCCCGAACAGGGCCGCCGCCTGCGCGTCGTCCGCATAGGCGCGCCAGGCACGGCCGAAACCTGTGGATTTCATGAGCCGGAGGAGGAGGAGGGCGACGACGAGGCCGATTCCGGTGGTGGTCGGGGTGATCGGCGTCAGGCTGACGAGGAAATCGCCCGACCGGGCCAGCGGCCAAGGCTCCGACCAGATCGGAGGCAGCCAGACGGTGACCGGACTCTGCACCAGCCGCAGGTACTCCATCAGGAAGAGGGAGAGGCCCACGGTGGCGATGAGGCTGGCCTGGGCGCCTGGAATGCGGCCGACGGTGAAATAGCCGCCCACAGCACTGTGAATGGCGCCGGCGAAAAGGGCGGCGGCGAGGCCCGCCCCGAGGCCGAGGAGGGGCGAGGTGACCCCGGAGACGATCGCCAGGGAGGCGCCTGCGACGGTGCCCGCTGCCCCGACGGCCGCCAGCTCCCCGAAAGCCAGATTGATGCGGCCGCTCAGTCCGAAGACGAGGGCGTAGGCCACCGCGAGCAGCGCATAGATCGCGGTTCGCGGCAGGCTGACCAGGAACTGCTGGAGCGAGTAGGCCGAAGCGGCGGGAATTTCCAGCACGCCGGCATCCACCCGGCTCCCGGGATCTCCGGCCACGCCCTCCGGGGTGTCGATATAGTAGTTCTTCAGGAAATACAGGCTCGCTCCGGAAATCGGGCCGCGCTCGGTGAGGATGCCCGTCAGCTCGGCCTTGTTCGGGGACAGGCCCTCGGCCGCGAACGCACAGATCACGGCGCGGTCCTGGACGGGACGGCCTGGATATTCCGCGGTGTATTCCAGGAGAAGCGTGCGGGGCGAAGGGCCGTTCTGCACCCGGGTGACGGTGATCCGGGCGCCGGGATTCAGGGCGGGCAGGGCGGTCCGGCACACCCGCGTCTGTTCGGCATCGACCGACAGCCCGCAGGCCGCGAGAAGGCACAGCCCCAGGAGACAGGCGGCGAACCGCCATGTCCGCACGAGGCCGGAGCGGGCCATGAAGGACCCGGTTCTAAGCTTGGGCCTTCAGCTTTTCGGCCACCCGGGGGGCGAAATAGGTGAGGATGCCGTCGGCCCCCGCGCGTTTGAAGGCGAGGAGGCTTTCCATCATCGCGCGCTCGCCGTCGATCCAGCCGTTGGCGGCGGCGGCCCGGATCATCGCGTATTCGCCGGAGACCTGATAGGTGAAGGTCGGGATGCCGAAGGTCTCCTTCACCCGGGCCACGATGTCGAGATAGGGCAGGCCGGGCTTGACCATGATCATGTCCGCGCCCTCCTCCAGATCGAGGGCGACCTCGCGCATGGCCTCGTCCGTGTTAGCCGGGTCCATCTGATAGGTGCGCTTGTCGCCCACGAGCGTGGCGTTGGTGCCGATGGCGTCCCGGAACGGGCCGTAGAAGGCGGAGGCGTATTTCGCCGCATAGGACATGATCTGGACGTCCTGGAAGCCCGCCTCGTCGAGGGCGCTGCGGATGGCGCCCACGCGGCCGTCCATCATGTCGGAGGGGGCGATGACGTCCGAGCCGGCCTCGGCCTGGATCACGGCCTGACGCGACAGGATGGCGACGGTCTCGTCGTTGAGGATCCGGTCGCCCTGCATCACGCCGTCATGGCCGTGGCTGGTATAGGGATCGAGCGCCACGTCGGTGATGATGCCGATCTCCGGCACCGCGCGCTTGATCTCGCGCACGGCGCGGCAGACGAGATTGCGGGTGTTCAGGGCCTCCGAGGCCGTTTCGTCGCGCAGGGAAGGGTCGGTGTTCGGGAAGAGGGCGATGGCCGGGATACGCAGGGAGGCGGCCCTTTCGGCCTCCCGCACGGCCTCCCCGATCGTCAGCCGCTCGACCTCGGGCATGGACGCCACCGCCTGGCGGCCCGAAGCGCCTTCGATGAGGAAGATCGGCCAGATCAGGTCGTCGGCCGTCAGCACGTTCTCGCGCACGAGCCGCCTCGACCATTCGGCCTTCCGGTTGCGCCTCGGGCGCTGGGAGAGGGCCAGCGCGGAGGAAGGAGCATCCATGGGGGCGGAACGGGGGAACGGCGACAGCTTCGACATGAATCCTGATCCAAAGCCGGCTTCGCTGCGCCGGCGGACAGGACAAGAGTTAGCACATTTAAATGACTCTAAAAAAGGGTTCGAGGTCGCATGCAAGCCATTCGCGTGTGAAATACCTCTCCTTCCGACACGCATTGACGGGTGACGGGCTACCCTGTTTAAGCCGCCCCAGAGGATCAAGGAGCACGGAATGGACGAGAGCGTGGAAGTCGTCTGCGAACGTCACGGAGCGGCGGGGGTGATCACCCTCAACCGGCCGAAGGCGCTCAATGCTCTGACCCTGACCATGGTGCGGGAGATGCGCCGGGCGCTCGACGCCTGGGCGGCGGATCCCGCCGTGTCGCGGATCGTGGTGGAAGGGGCCGGCGAGAAGGCGTTCTGCGCAGGGGGCGACATCCGGCGGCTGACCGATCTCGGCCGCGCCGGGCAGAAGGCGGAGGGGCTGGCCTTCTGGCGCGAGGAGTACCAGCTCAACGCCTTCATCAAGCGCTATCCGAAGCCCTACATCTCCTTCGTCGACGGCATCGTCATGGGCGGCGGTGTCGGCGTTTCGCTCCACGGCTCCCACCGGGTGGCCGGGGAGCGCTATCTCTTCGCCATGCCCGAGGTCGGAATCGGCTTCTTTCCCGACGTGGGCGGGACCTACGCCCTGCCGCGCCTGCCGGGACAGACGGGCATGTACCTCGCGCTCACGGGCGAGCGGGTCAAACGGGCCGACGCGAAGATGCTCGGCCTGGCGACCCATGCGATCGACAGCAAGGATTTCGGTGCCCTGCGCCAGGCCCTGGTCGACGGGGAGCCCGTGGAGAACGCCCTGATGCGCGTCTCCGTCGATCCGGGTGCGGCCCCCCTCGCGGATCAGAGGGCGGTCATCGACGCCTGTTTCTCGGCCGGGAGCGTCTCCGCCATCCTCCAGCGTCTCGACGAGGCTGCGGAAAAGGGTTCGGATTTCGCGGCCAGAACCGCGGCGGGAATGCGGACCAAATCGCCCACGAGCATGTGCATCGCCTTCGAGCAGGTCCGTCGCGGGGCGGAGATGGATTTCGAGGAGGCGATGAGGACGGAATTCCGGATCGTCTCCCGGATCTTCGACGGTCACGATTTCTACGAGGGGGTGAGGGCCGTTCTCGTGGACAAGGACAACCAGCCGCGCTGGCAGCCGGCCTCCCTCGAGGAGGTCGATCCCGCCGCCATCGACCGTCACTTCGCCAGCCTCGGCGAACGGGACCTGGAGATCGCCTGATGCGGACCCACGGCCCGAGGCATTCCTCCGAGACGACGCGCGACTACATCTCCGACCGGATCGAGGAGCGGCCCGCCACGCCCCGTGCCGTGCGCTGGAACCTGGCCCTGACCGTGTTCATGCGCATCCTGGCGATCTTCTGGATCATGAAGGGGCTCAGCGCCTGGGCGGTCATCCTGGGAATCTGGACTCCGGTGGGCCAGTTCGAGATCCGCTCCACCGGGTACCAGGCCACCATCATCTATTTCGCGCTCATCGACCTCATCGCGGCCGTGGGGCTCTGGATGGCGAGCACCTGGGGCGGGATCATGTGGCTGCTGGCGATCATGAGCCACCTCATCCTGGCGGCGTTCTTCCCCGGCATCGTCCAGGCCAATACTGCGGTCATGATCGCGTTCGTGGCGTTCATCGTGACCTATCTCGCCCTGTCCTGGCTCGCAGCCCACGAGAAATAGCCGCGCGCCCGTCATCCTCTAGAAAGTTGCCGCCCCTCTTCGAACGGGGAGGGGACGTAGGGTTATGCCCTGATATAACGATAGGTGACCAATCCTCCGGACGGCACGGAAAGTTTCGCGTCACGGTGCGCAAGTGGGAGCTTGGTTGCCGCGTGCGGGCAAATTGCGCCTGCATGGATCAAAAGGGGATTTAACCATGTTTCGTCGCTTTCTTCTCTGCAACCTGCTCGCGTTGCCGTTCCTGGCTTCCCAGCCGGTTCTGGCACAATCCTTTCCTCTGGGGCCGGTGATCAATGCGATCGGACGGGCGCAGAGCCCTGCGCCCGCGCCCCAGGTCGCGCCGGCTTACGACGGAAAAACGGCTCCCGCCCGCAGGGCTGCCGGCAAGCCGAGCCGGTGAGACAGCCCCAGTATCGGAGGCCGAACGATTCGGGTGGCAACCGGCCCGGATACTACGGCGGCAGCGGGTGATTCCGACCGGCTTGGTTCGGCTTGCGCCGTCCGGGCGATCACGATTGCGGCACCGCGGCAGCAATCCTGTGGGAATCCGATGTGCCTTAATATCGCCGCGTTGTTCCTCGTTTTGAATACCCTTCATTAATCGTCCCTCGGCATGTTCGTGCCGAGAACGGTCCGGGCGTGGAGGTCTTCTCCGTTCCCGTTCCCAGGAAACACAAACCGAGAGCTTGCACTTCATGGTCTCACGCCGTTCCCTCCTGACAGGATCGCTTGCCCTTGTCTTCACTCCGGCAGCGGCTCTGGCCCAGCAATTCGCCGGGAATCAGGCCGAGTGGTCGCAGAACTACGAGGCGGTCTCTCGGTCCCGTGTCCAGCGGACGTCCACGCCGATGCTGTCGGCCGAGGCGCTCGCGGCGACCGAGCAGATGATCGAGTACTACCGCAACATCTCGGCGCGCGGCGGCTGGCAGCCGGTGCGCGGCGTCGAGGGCATGCGCGTGGGCTCCAACAGCCCGGCGGTCATCGCCCTGCGTCAGCGTCTCATCACCACGGGCGACCTCGATCCGGCGGCGGGCGAGTCGCCGATCTACGATTCCTACGTCGAGGCCGGCGTCCGCCGCTTCCAGGCCCGCCACGGCCTCAGCTCCACCGGCACGATGACGGCGGCGACCGTCGCCGCCATGAACGTGCCGGTCGACGTGCGCATCCGTCAGCTCGAGATCAATGTGGTGCGCCTACGCTCGCTCTCGGGCAATCTGGGCCACCGCTACGTGGTGGCGAACATCCCGGCCGCCCTGGTGGAGACGGTGGAGGGCGGTGTCGTCCACACCCGCCACGCCGCCGGCGTGGGCAAGATCGACCGTCAGTCGCCGATCCTCAATTCCAAGGTCGTCGAGGTCAATTTCAACCCGTTCTGGACCGTTCCGGCTTCGATCATCCGCAAGGACCTGATCCCGAAGATGCAGAAGGAGCCGAACTACCTGACGGACAACAAGATCCGCATCTTCAAGGGCGACCAGGAGATCCCGCCGTCCCAGGTCAACTGGTTCTCGGACGAGGCGACCCGTTACCGGTTCCGCCAGGATCCGGGCGGCGAGCTGAACTCCATGGGGTTCGTGCGCATCAACATCCCGAACCAGCACGGCGTCTACATGCACGATACGCCGTCCAAGGGCATCTTCGGCGACGACTTCCGGTTCGTGTCATCGGGCTGCATCCGCGTCCAGAACGTGCGCGACTACATCGAGTGGCTCCTGAAGGACACCCCCGGCTGGTCCCGCGAGCAGATCGACGCGGCCTTCAAGTCCGGCGAGCGGATCGACGCCCGGCTGACGCAGCCGGTTCCGATCCACTGGGTCTACGTCACCGCCTGGGCCACCCCCGACGGCCTCGTCCAGTTCCGGGACGACATCTACAACAAGGACGGCCTCGGCAGCGCGATCCCGGTCGCGAGCCGCGTTCCGACCGAGCCGGACGCCGAGATGTTCCTGCAGAACTGAACCTGGGGCACGCCAGGTCTCGACAGCAGCCCGCCTCACATGGCGGGCTGTTGCATTTCCGGCGCCGGGTAGGCATGTGTTTTGAACGGGTTGGCGCCCTTCGCCGGCCCATGATAAAGGCCACGGACACATTCAGATCGAGTTGCCGTCTTCGTCCGGGCGCGACGCCAGGAACCGCCGGACCGGCCGCTCACAGGAGGCGAGGGTTACCATGAGCGCGAGTGAAGCGGCACGCAGCCATCTGTCCAACAGCTTTTTCTCGGCGAGCCTCGCCGACAGCGATCCCGAGATCGCCCGCGCCATCGAACTCGAACTCGGCCGGCAGCGCGACGAGATCGAGCTGATCGCCTCCGAGAACATCGTCTCCCGCGCCGTGCTCGAGGCGCAGGGCTCGGTGATGACCAACAAGTACGCCGAGGGCTATCCGGGCCGCCGCTACTATGGCGGCTGCCAGTTCGTGGACATCGCCGAGGAACTCGCCATCGACCGCGCCAAGCGCCTGTTCGACTGCAAGTTCGCCAATGTGCAGCCCAATTCCGGCTCCCAGGCCAACCAGGCCGTCTTCATGGCGCTCATGAAGCCCGGCGACACCTTCATGGGCCTCGATCTCGCCTGCGGCGGCCACCTGACCCACGGCTCCCCGGTCAACATGTCGGGCAAGTGGTTCAACGTGGTGAGCTACAAGGTGCGCGAGAGCGACCAGATCATCGACATGGACGAGGTCGCCCGTCTCGCCCGCGAGCACAAGCCGAAGGTGATCGTGGCCGGCGGCTCGGCCTATTCCCGCTTCTGGGACTTTGCCCGCTTCCGGGAGATCGCGGACGAGGTCGGCGCCTTCTTCATGGTCGACATCGCCCATTTCGCCGGTCTCGTGGCGGGCGGCGCCCATCCGTCGCCGTTCCCCCACGCCCACGTGGTCACCACCACCACCCACAAGACCCTGCGCGGCCCGCGCGGCGGCATGATCCTCACCAATGACGAGGACATCGCCAAGAAGGTGAATTCCGCCATCTTCCCGGGCCTCCAGGGCGGCCCGCTCATGCATGTGATCGCCGCCAAGGCGGTGGCCTTCGGCGAGGCCCTGCGGCCCGAATTCAAGCTCTATGCCCGTTCCGTGGTCGAGAACGCCAAGGTGCTGGCCGACACGATGCTCTCGGGCGGCTATGCCATCGTTGCGGGCGGCACCGACAACCACCTGATGCTGGTCGACCTGCGGCCGAAGAAGCTCACCGGCAAGGCGGCCGAGGCCGCCCTCGGCCGGGCTCACATCACCTGCAACAAGAACGGCGTTCCCTTCGATCCCGAGAAGCCGATGGTGACCTCGGGCGTGCGCCTGGGCACCCCGGCCGCCACCTCCCGCGGCTTCGGCGTCGCCGAGTTCCGCAAAGTGGGCGAGCTGATCGTCGAGACCCTCGACGGGCTGGCGAAGAGCGGCGACGAGGGCAATGCCGGGGTCGAGGATTCGGTCCGTCAGCGCGTGCACGAGCTGACCCGGCGCTTCCCGATCTACGCTTAAAGGCCGCTCCATCACATGCGTTGCCCCTATTGCGGGAGCCTGGACACTCAGGTGAAGGATTCCAGGCCGACCGACGATTCCTCGGCCATTCGCCGCCGCCGCATCTGCCCGGATTGCGGCGGCCGGTTCACGACCTTCGAGCGTGTCCAGCTGCGTGAGCTGTTCGTGGTCAAGCGGTCCGGCCGCCGGGTCCCGTTCGACCGGGACAAGCTGGAGCGGTCCGTGGAGGTCGCGCTGCGCAAGCGCCCGGTCGATCCGGAGCGCGTGGAGAGGATGCTCAACGGCATCGTTCGCCAGCTCGAGAGCATGGGGGACACCGATGTTCCGAGCGAAACCGTGGGCGAGCTGGTCATGGAGGGGCTGAAGGGCCTCGACGACGTGGCCTATGTGCGCTTCGCGTCCGTCTATAAGAACTTCCGCGAGGCCAAGGACTTCGAGGCGATTCTCGACAAGCTGGCGGAAGGGGAGACGGACGACGGCAATGCCTCTGCGCCCAGGCGCAACGCGGCGCAGTCCGAGTGATGGCGTCCGCTCCGCTCCATGAGACGTCGCCAGAGCCTTCCGCCCATGACGAGCGCCTCATGCGCCTTGCCATCGGGTTGGGCGAGCGCAATCTGGGGCTGACCTGGCCGAACCCTTCCGTGGGCTCCGTCGTGGTGGACGAGAGCGGCGACTGGCCGGTCATCGTCGCGCAGGGTGCGACCCAGAAAGGCGGCAGGCCGCATGCGGAAAGGGTGGCGCTTGCCGCCGCCGGCGACCGGGCCCGGGGAGCGACCCTCTACGTGTCCCTGGAGCCCTGCTCGCACCACGGCAGGACGGCACCCTGCGCCGACGCGGTGGTGGAGGCCGGAATCGCCAGAGTGGTCTCGGCCATCGAGGATCCGGATGTTCGGGTGGCGGGGCGTGGCCATGCCCGGCTCCGGGCCGCGGGAATTCCGGTCACGGTCGGCTGCCTCGCCGGGGCGGCCCGGCAGGCCCATCGCGGCCATATCGCCCGGGTGACGAAGGGACGGCCGATGGTGACCCTGAAGCTCGCCCGCACCACGGAAGGTTTCGCCGGCACCCGACAGGGGCCGCGTCTCATGATCACGGGCGAGACGGCCAATGCCCGCATGCATCTCATGCGCGCCCATGCGGATGCGATCATGGTGGGAGTGGGCACGATCCTCGCCGACGATCCGCTCCTGAACGTTCGCCTGCCGGGGCTGGAGGCGCGCTCGCCTGTGCGCATCGTCATCGACAGCCGCCTGCGAACGCCTTCCGGGTCGCGCATCGTCACCGGAGCTCGAGACATCCCGACCTGGATCGTCGCCACGGCGGCGGCGCCGGTCGAGGCCGAAAGGGAGCTGGCGGCGCACGGCGTGGAGGTGCTCCGGATCTCGCCCGACGCGAACGGGCACGTCGCGCTCGACGAGGCATTGCAGCTCCTCGGCTCCCGGGGGCTGACCCGGGTGTTCTGCGAGGGAGGACCGGGTCTGGCCGATGCGCTGGCGAAGGCCGATCTCGTGGACGAACTCGTTCTCGTCACCGGCCGATCCGCCCGGGGCGAGGGCGACGTGCCGGCCCTCGGGCTCGCGCTGCAGGACAGGATGGACGATCTGCGCCTCGTGGGAGACGAGCAGATCGGATCCGATCTCTTCATGTTTTGGGAGAAATCTTAGATGTTCACGGGCATCGTCACGGATGTGGGGCAGATCAGCGCCGTCTCGGAGGGGGAAACGCTCCGCCGCATCCGCATCGAATCCACCTACGACCCGGCGACGATCGCGCTGGGCGCCTCCATCGCCTGCGGCGGCCCCTGCCTGACCGTCGTAGCGGTCGAGCCGCGCGGGAACGGCTGCTGGTTCGAGGTCGATGCCGCCGCCGAGACCCTGGAGCGGACGACCGTCCGCGACTGGCAGGCCGGCACGCGGGTCAATCTGGAGCGGTCTCTGAAGATCGGGGACGAGCTCGGCGGCCATATCGTCACGGGGCATGTGGACGGCGTCGCCACCATCGTCGCCAAGGAGGCGATCACCGCAGGCGACGATCCCTGGGGACCGACCGCGCGCTTCGTCATCAAGGCGCCGCCCGCGCTGGCGCCTTTCATCGCCGAAAAGGGCTCCGTCTGCCTCGACGGCACTTCTCTGACCGTGAACTCGGTCAACGACGACATCTTCTCCGTCCTCATCATTCCGCACACCCTCGCCGTGACCACCTGGGGCGAGCGGCAGGTCGGCGACAGCCTCAACCTCGAAGTCGATCTCATGGCCCGCTACGCGGCACGGCTTGCGGACGCGCGCCGGGCGGGGTAGGGACCCACAACGTTCAACCCGTCCGAAGAACATCTCCAGAGCACCCTCTTTCTTCCAGAAGGCGCAGCCACGCGGCTGCGCATCGGGACGAGACAGGGTGCGTTTCAGGTCCGAAACGGTTTTCCATGGTCTCGCATTCCGCCAAGTCTCCCAACAACCGTCCGCCCGTTCCCGGAGCCCGCATCCTGGTGGTCGAGGCGCGCTTCTACGACGACATTGCCGACGAGCTGCTGCGGGGAGCCCGCGGGGTCGTCGAAGCGGCGCAGGCCACGATGGACGTGCTGACGGTCGACGGGGCGCTCGAAATCCCCGCCACCATCGCCATCGCGCTCGATGCCGCCGAGGAGGCAGGCCGGCCGTACGACGCGGTCGTGGCCCTGGGCTGCGTCATCCGCGGCGAGACCGGGCACTACGACATCGTCGCGGGCGAGAGCTCGCGGGCCCTGATGGACCTGTCGGTGGCGCGGCGGATCCCGCTCGCCAACGGCATCCTGACCGTGGAGAATGACGAGCAGGCCTGGACCCGTGCGCGGGTGAATGAATTGAATAAGGGCGGGGGAGCGGTGGACGCGGCGCTCGCCGTGCTTCGCATCAAACAACACGTCGAGGAGGCCTGACCATGACGAAGCCCGCAGAGCGCTCGGCTGCTCGTCTCGCCGCAGTTCAGGCCCTGTACCAGATGGATCTGTCCGGCAAGAGCGTCGTCGATGCCCTGGCCGAATTCGAGGCGTTCTGGATCGGCCGCGAGGTCGAAGGCATCGAGTTCCAGCCCTCCGACAACGACTTCTTCCGCAACATCCTCTCGGGCGTGGTCAATAACCAGCGCGACATCGACGTGAGGATCGACAAGGCGCTCGCCGCCGGCTGGCCCCTCAAGCGGATCGAGGCCGTCCTGCGCGCGATCCTGCGTGCCGGCTGCTACGAGCTGATGTTCCGTAAGGACGTGCCCGTGCGCGTGGTCATCACCGAATACGTGGACGTGACCCATGGCTTCTACAGCGAGGATGAACCGGGCCTCGTGAACGCGGTTCTCGACAGTCTTGCTCGCGAGGTTCGCGCCGGCGAGCTCGAGCGCAAGGCGGCGGGACAGACGAAGCGGTAGCGTCCGGCATGAGCGGACGCCCCGGCGAGGACAGCCTGATTGCCCGCTTCTTCGCGCCCCTGGCCGCGGAAGGCGGGCATGGGCTCAAGGACGATGCGGCCTCCATGTCCCCGACCCCGGGGCACGATCTCGTCCTCACGACCGACGCCGTCGTCGAGTCGGTTCACTTCCTGCCCGGAGACGCGCCCGGTTCCGTGGCGCGCAAGGCCCTGGGGGTCAACGTCTCCGATCTGGCCGCCAAGGGGGCGGACCCGAAGGGCTTTCTCCTCAGCTTGGCCCTGCCGGATGACTGGACCGAAGCCTGGCTCGAAGATTTCGCCGCCGGGCTCGGGGAGGCCGCCCGCGACTTCTCCTGCCCGCTCCTCGGCGGAGACACGGTGAAGGCGAGGGGAGCGCTCACCCTCTCCGTTACCGCAATCGGGGAATTGCCGGCCGGCACCATGGTCCGGCGCACCGCAGCCCAGGCGGGGGACGTGATCTGCGTGACCGGCACCGTCGGCGATGCGGCTCTGGGGCTCAAGCTGCGCTCCCAGCCGGGCTGGGCCGCGGGACTGTCGCCGGAGGAGAGAGAGTTCCTGGCGGATCGCTACCTGCACCCCCGGCCGCGCCATCTCCTGGCGCCTGCCGTGCGAAGATTCGCCCGGGCCTCGATGGACGTCTCGGACGGTCTGGCGGGGGATCTCGCCAAGATGATGCGCGTCAGCGGCGTCTCGGCCGTGGTGGAGGCGGAGCTGGTTCCCCTGTCGCCGGCCGTTCGCAGGGCGGTCGAGCAGGATCCGGATCTGCTCGACCGGGTGATGACGGGCGGAGACGACTATGAAATTCTCTGCACTGTGCCGGAAAAGAATCTCGACAGCTTCCGAAAAGAGGCAGATAGCGTCGGCATTGGGCTGTCCGTGATCGGCCGCGTCGTTTCCGGCGCCACCTTGCCGGTCTTCCGGGTCAGCGGTTCGGAAAGACGCTACGATGTCGGCTCATTCTCCCACTTCTAGCGAGGGCGCGCGGATCCAGGCGGGCGACGTGCTCGCCAGGCGCAACGCGCTCGTGCTCGCCTTCGCGCAGGCCCTCGCCGGAGCCAGCCCCGCCATCGTGGTGTCCCTCGGCGGCCTCGTGGGCCAGAACCTGGCCGAGAACAAGGAACTCGCCACGCTTCCCGTGAGCCTGATCAATCTCGGCCTGGCCCTCGGCACCATTCCGGCCGCCATGATGATGCGCCGCTACGGGCGGCGGAGCGCCTATGTCCTGGCCGGTCTGATCGGCGTGATCGCCGGCAGCATGGCGGCGGCCGGCATCGCGGTCGCCAGCTTCGGGCTCTTCTGCCTCGGCACCTTCATCGCCGGCTTCTGGGGCTCCTACACCCAGAGCTACCGCTTCGCCGCGACCGATACGGCGTCCGAGGCGTTCAAGCCGAAGGCGATCTCCTGGGTCATGGCCGGCGGGTTGGCTGCAGGCATCATCGGCCCGCAGACCGTCATCTGGACGCGGGACATGATCGTGACGGCGCCCTTCGCCGGGGCCTTCCTCGGGCAGGCGGTGCTGGCGCTCCTGTCGGTGGCGGTGGTTTCCTTCCTGCGCCCTGCGCCCGTCACCGATGCCCCCAAGACGGGGGGCAGGCCCCTGAGCGAGATCATGAGCCAGCCGCGTTTCATCGTGGCCGTGGTGGCGGGGCTCGTCTCCTACGGTCTCATGAGCTTCATCATGACCGCCGCTCCCCTCGCCATGATCGGGTGCGGGCATTCCGTAGGGGCAGCAGCCCTGGGCATTCAGTGGCACATCCTCGGCATGTTCGGCCCGAGCTTCTTCACCGGAAACCTGATCGGCAGGTTCGGCAAGGGCCGGGTCACGGCGGCCGGGCTCGTTCTGATCGGTCTTGCCGCCGTCATCGGCCTGTCGGGCATCACGGTCGCCCATTTCTGGGTGACGCTGATTCTCCTCGGGATCGGATGGAACTTCGGCTTTATCGGCGCGACCGCCCTGGTCACCGACTGCTACAGGCCCGAAGAACGCACGAAAGTTCAGGCGGCAAACGATTTTCTGGTTTTCGGCTCGGTGGCCGTCGCATCCTTTTCCTCGGGCAAATTGCTCAATGCGGGCGGCTGGGACAACGTGAATTGGCTTGTTTTTCCGCCAGTTCTCGTCGCTTTGGCCCTTCTCGCCTGGCAGCGGCAGGCAAAGGCGCCCGTTCCCGCCTGAAGTGTTCCCTGTGAGTCATTCAGAAGTCGCGTTGCAGGCTGCATAGATTTTTGGCAGCGTTTGCAGACTTCGCTGGGGGTAGAGGCCGGTCAAGGCCAAAAAACGGGCCTTGATGTGCGGCGTTCTGCTTTCCCATAACAAGGACGGCACAATGGCACTTACCCTGATTATCGTGGGCGGCCTTCTTTCGATTGCTTATGGCCTGTGGGCCATCAGCGACGTGATGAAGCGCGATGCGGGCTCGCAGCGCATGCAGGAAATCGCAGGTGCGATCTCCGAAGGCGCAAAGGCCTATCTCCGGCGGCAATACATGACCATCGCCATCGTGGGCGTGGTCCTGTTCGTCATCATCGCCTATCTGCTCGGGATCCGGGTGGCCATCGGTTTCGCCATCGGGGCGATCCTCTCGGGCGCCGCAGGCTTCATCGGCATGAACGTCTCGGTTCGCGCCAATGTCCGCACGGCCCAGGCGGCGACCCAGTCCCTCGGTGGCGGCCTCGACGTCGCCTTCAAGTCGGGGGCGGTCACGGGAATGCTCGTCGCGGGCCTCGCCCTCCTCGGGGTCGCCCTCTACTTCGGATATCTCACCCGCATCGACGGTCAGAGCTCGTCGAGCCGCGTGGTGATCGACAGCCTCGTGGCCCTGGGCTTCGGCGCCTCCCTCATCTCCATCTTCGCCCGTCTCGGCGGCGGCATCTTCACCAAGGGCGCCGACGTGGGCGGCGACCTCGTGGGCAAGGTCGAGGCCGGCATTCCGGAGGACGATCCGCGCAATCCGGCCACCATCGCCGACAACGTGGGCGACAATGTCGGCGACTGCGCCGGCATGGCCGCCGACCTGTTCGAGACCTATGCGGTGACCATCGTGGCCACCATGGTTCTCGCGGCGATCTTCTTCGCCGGGCAGCCCGTCCTCGACGACATGCTGCTCTATCCGCTGGCCATCGGCGCCGTCTGCATCGTGACCTCGATCATCGGCACCTTCTTCGTGAAGCTCGGGCAGAACGAGTCCATCATGGGCGCGCTCTACAAGGGGCTCATCGCAACCGGTCTGCTCTCGGCGGCGGCCATCGCCGCGGTGACTTACTTCGTCATCGGATTCGGTCCCATTGCCGGTGCCGAGTTCACGGGCCTTTCCCTGCTGTGGTGCGCCATCGCCGGTCTGGCCGTGACGGCGCTCATCGTGGTGATCACGGAGTACTATACGGGCGTCGGGTTCCGGCCCGTCCGCTCCATCGCCCAGGCCTCGGTGACGGGGCACGGCACGAACGTGATCCAGGGGCTGGCGGTCTCCCTGGAATCGACGGCGCTTCCGGCCCTCGTCATCATCGCGGGCATCATCGTGTCCTTCAAGCTGGCCGGTCTCTTCGGCATCGCCATCGCGGTGACGGCCATGCTGGCCCTGGCCGGCATGATCGTGGCCCTCGACGCCTTCGGGCCGGTGACGGACAACGCGGGCGGCATCGCGGAAATGGCCGGCCTGCCGAAGGACGTCCGCAAGTCCACGGATGCCCTGGACGCGGTCGGAAACACCACGAAAGCCGTGACCAAGGGCTATGCCATCGGTTCGGCGGGCCTCGGTGCCCTCGTGCTGTTCGCGGCCTACACGTCGGACCTCAACTACTTCACCCAGAACGCGGCTCAGTACCCGTACTTCCAGGGGGTGGTGCCGGACTTCTCCCTCGCCAACCCCTATGTGGTCGTCGGGCTCCTGTTCGGCGGTCTCATTCCGTTCCTGTTCGGCGGCATCGCCATGACGGCGGTGGGGCGTGCTGCGGGCGCGGTCGTCGTGGAGGTGCGCCGGCAGTTCAAGGAGAAGCCGGGGATCATGGCCGGCACCGACCGTCCCGATTACGGCAGGGCCGTCGACATGCTGACCAAGGCGGCCATCAAGGAGATGATCATCCCCTCGCTCCTCCCGGTGCTGGCGCCAATCGTGACCTACTTCGTGGTCTACTGGATCGCGGGCAAGTCGCAGGCGTTCTCGGCCGTGGGCGCGATGCTGCTCGGCGTCATCGTGACGGGCCTGTTCGTCGCCGTCTCCATGACCTCTGGCGGCGGCGCCTGGGACAATGCCAAGAAGTCCTTCGAGGACGGCTTCACCGACCACTCCGGCACGACCCACCACAAGGGCTCGGAAGCCCACAAGGCGTCGGTGACGGGCGATACCGTCGGCGACCCCTACAAGGACACGGCGGGTCCCGCCGTGAACCCGGCGATCAAGATCACCAACATCATCGCCCTGCTGCTGCTTGCGATCCTCGCGCATTCCTAGGATCGGCGGCAGGCCGGAAAACGAAACCCGCGGCTCTCGCCGCGGGTTTTTTCATGGGAGCCCGTTCCATGCGAGCCGGACATGAAAAAGGCCGGGCTCGGCCCGGCCTTTTGAAGCTGTGGCCGAAAGGGCGATTAGACGCCGAACGGGTTCAGGTTGTTCGTGCCGCGCAGGATTTGACCCAGGAAGCTCGTCTCCTGGCCGCCGGCCGGCGTGGTGCGGCTGATGAAGTCGAAGACCCGGCCGTCCTGCAGGCCGTAGAGAGCCGTGCGCTCGACCCGGAGATTGTTGTCGAAATAAACCGCGGTGACCCGCTGGTCCACCACCTGCTCGGGCAGGAACTGGAAGGTCCGGCGCGAAGTCTGGCTGATGTAGTACCAGGTCTTGTTGCCCACGGTGGACACGGTGGAGGGCGTGCCGAGGGTCTGAAGGACCTGCTCGCCGCTCATGCCCTTGTT
This sequence comes from Microvirga sp. GCM10011540, assembly GCF_042650665.1. Taxonomy (NCBI): domain Bacteria; kingdom Pseudomonadati; phylum Pseudomonadota; class Alphaproteobacteria; order Hyphomicrobiales; family Methylobacteriaceae; genus Microvirga; species Microvirga sp. GCM10011540. Next base: position 115,402 of record NZ_JBHSBQ010000140.1, read on the forward strand.
CACCTGCGAGAGGGCGCGCTCGTCCACGAGGTAACCGCGGTGAAACTCCTCTCCACCCATGCAGCCCGCGAGGGATGTGGCGATGACGGTGGCCGTGGCCAGGCGTACCAAGACGGTTTGATATCGACGCATCGTATGGTTCTTCCAGGTATGCGGCGCTGACAAGCTTGCGCCCGAGGATGCGGATGGCGTAACCCGGTGCTGTGAATTTGACAAGGCAGGAAGGCCTAGCACCTTGATTTTCGGTCTGTTCCGCAAGGATCCCCGGCGCACCACCATCGCGCTCCTCTACAAGCGGATTGCCACGGCTTCCCGGGAGCCGGGCCTCTATGCGGCTCTGGGTGTTCCGGACAGCGTCGAAGGGCGCTTCGAATCCCTGTCTCTCCATATGGTTCTGGTTCTGCGGGCCCTGCGCAGGCTGCCGCAGCCGGCTGACGAGGTCGCCAGGGACCTGACCGATGCGTTCTTCCGGGACATGGACGCCTCCCTGCGGGAGATGGGGGTGGGCGACACGGCCGTTCCGAAGCGGATGAAGAAGATCGCATCCTCCTTCTACGGCCGGGCCCATGCCTATGACGGCCCGCTCGACGCCGCCGACGAAAGGGCTCTTGCCGAGGCCCTCGGACGGAACGCCTATGGGGCCGAGGCACCGGCCACCCCGCTCGCGCGTTATGCCCTGGCGGCGGATCGCGATCTCAAGGGGACGGACTTGGCCGCATTTTTGGAGCCCGGCCCGGTTTTTCCCAAGCCGGAAGATTTTGCAGAGGAGGCAAGCCGATGACCCCCGATACCGTGGGCCCGCTCTCGCGGCCCGTCGACGTCATGAACCTGCCCCCGCAGGGCAGCGAGGTCCATGTGGCGGCGACCGAGGAGGAATGCGCGGCGCTCGCCAAGGATTTCGGCCTCCCCGGCATCCGCTCCCTGTCCGGCGATTTCAAGCTGAAGAGTTCGGTCAAGGGCGTCCATGTCACCGGGACGGTGAAGGCCGACGTGACCCAGACCTGCGTCGTGACCCTGGAGCCCTTCGACTCGGTGATCGAGGAGGAGGTCGAGGTCGATTTCGCGGAACCCTCAGGAATGCCGCCGGAGCCGCCGACCGAAATGCACGAATACGAACCCCCGGACGAGATCGTCAACGGCCAAGTCGACCTGGGCGCGCTGACCGCCGAATTCCTGGCGCTGGGCCTCGATCCCTATCCCCGCAAGCCGGGCGTGGATTTCAATTACAGGGACCCGGCCGACACGGACGATTCTCCCTTCGCGGCCCTGGGGAAACTGAAGTCCAAGGAATAGGCGGCCTGGAAATCGGGTTCTCCCGAACCTACCTCGGAGGCATCCTGCCGGCGGTTTTCCGTCGCGCCGGACCCGGACCCGCGCGGCCGGATACCCGAGAGAATTCAGTTGCGGACACTTCGCAAACCGCTATTTTCCGCCCCCTGTCGAACAGCTTAACGAAAGAGCCGAGCTCTCATGTCAAAGCCAGTGCGTATTTCGCTCGATGCGATGGGCGGGGACCATGGTCCGTCGGTCGTCATCCCCGGCGCCGCATTGGCCCTGGAGCGGCACCCGGACATCCGCTTCCTGATGTTCGGGAACGAGGCGCTCGTCGCGCCGCTCCTGAACGCCTATCCCAGGCTGAAGGAAGTGACCGAGCTCAGGCACACGGACATCGCCATCGGCATGGACGAGAAGCCCAGCCAGGCCATTCGCATGGGCCGGGGCAAATCTTCCATGTGGCGCGCGGTCCAGGCGGTTCGGGACAAGGAGGCGGATGCCACCGTGTCCGCCGGCAATACCGGCGCCCTCATGGCGACGGCCAAGATCTGCCTCAAGACCATGGCGCATATCGAGCGGCCTGCCATCGCCTGCATGTGGCCGACCCTGAGGGGCGAGAGCATCGTGCTCGACGTGGGCGCGACCATCGGCGCGGATGCAGGACACCTCGTCGACATGGCGATCATGGGCGCCGCCATGGCCCGCATCGTGTTCGACCTGGAGCGTCCCACCGTGGGCCTGCTGAATGTCGGTACCGAGGAGATCAAGGGCCTCGAAACGGTCAAGGAGGCGGCCCGCCTCCTGAAGGAAGCGAATCTGCCGAATCTGGACTACCGGGGCTTCGTCGAGGGTGACGATCTCGGCAAGGGAACCGTCGATGTGGTCGTCACCGAAGGCTTCACGGGCAACATCGCCCTGAAGACGGCGGAGGGCACGGCCAAGCAGATTGGCGAATACCTTCGCTCGGCCATGAGCCGTACGCTCATGGCGAAGATCGGCTACCTGTTCGCGAAACAGGCCTTTAACGCTCTCAAGGACAAGATGGACCCGCGCAAGGTCAATGGCGGCGTGTTTCTGGGGCTCGAAGGCGTGGTGGTCAAAAGCCATGGCGGAACCGACGATCTGGGCTTCGCCAGCGCCATCGACGTGGCCTACGACATGGCGCATTTCGAACTCATGAAAACCATCCGGGGCATGCTGGAGCATGATCCGGTCGGGCAAACGGCCTGAGAAGGGCAATCGCTTGAAACGCACCCGTTCCATTGTCCGCGGCGTCGGCTCCTACCTGCCGAGGCGGATGCTTACCAATCGCGATCTCGAGAAGATGGTGGACACGTCGCACGAATGGATCGTGCAGCGCACCGGCATCGAGCAGCGCCATATCGCGGGGGACGACGAGACGACGTCCGTTCTCGGCATCAAGGCGGCCGAGGCCGCGCTGGCCGATGCCGGCCTGAAGCCCGACGACATCGACCTGATCATCTGCGCCACCTCGACGCCGGACTATACGTTCCCGTCCACAGCGACCATGATTCAGACCGGTCTCGGCATGACGCACGGCATGGCCTTCGATCTGCAGGCCGTGTGCACCGGCTTCGTCTATGCCGTCGCCACGGCGGACAAGTTCCTCACCTCGGGCTCGCACAGACGCGCCCTCGTGGTCGGCGCCGAGACCTTCTCGCGCATTCTCGACTGGAACGACCGCACGACCTGCGTCCTCTTCGGCGACGGGGCGGGCGCCATCGTGCTCGAGGCCCAGGAGGGCGAGGGCACCTCCGACGACCGGGGCGTGCTCACCTCGCAGCTGCGCTCGGACGGGCGCTATCGCGACAAGCTCTACGTGGATGGCGGCCCGGGCTCCACCAAGACCACGGGCGTGCTGAAGATGGAGGGCAAGGAGGTCTTCCGCTTCGCCGTCGGCTCCGTGGCGGATGTGGTCCAGGACGCCTTCAAAGCCACCGGCACCACGGCGGAGGAGCTGGACTGGTTCGTCCCCCATCAGGCCAACAAGCGCATCATCACCGCGAGTGCCGACAAGCTCGGGATCGCTCCCGAGAAGGTCGTGATCACCGTGGACAGGCACGGCAACACCTCGGCCGCATCGATTCCCCTGGCGCTCGACGCCGCCCGCAAGGACGGCCGCATCAAGCAGGGGGATCTCGTGATGATCGAGGCGATCGGCGGCGGCTTCACCTGGGGCAGCGCTCTGATTCGATGGTAGGGGGCAGCACCATTCGACCGGGAGGGGCGCTTATCGTCTCCAGAACGGTTGACCATAGGGAGCCATCTGCATAGCGTCATCGGAAGCGTTAACGGCAAAGATCCTATTCAGGCGCTGGGGAGCGTTCATGGCGGGCAAGACAGTCACACGAGCGGATTTGAGCGAGGCCGTCTACCAGAAGGTCGGCCTGTCGCGGACGGAATCGGCCGAGCTGGTCGAGAGGGTGCTGGCGGAAATCTGCGACTGCCTCGCCAACGGCGAGACCGTGAAGCTGTCGTCCTTCGGCTCCTTCATCGTCCGCAGCAAGGGCGAGCGCGTCGGTCGCAACCCGAAGACCGGCGTCGAAGTGCCGATCGATCCGCGCCGCGTGATGGTGTTCAAGCCGTCGAACGTTCTCAAGGCCCGCATCAACGGCGAAGACGCCGACGGCGAAGATTGATTCCATCGATGGCGAGCGGCGCCATGGACAAGAGCCCGGATGCATTCCGCACCATCAGCGAGGTGGCCGAGGACCTGGACCTGCCTCAGCACGTGCTGCGCTTTTGGGAGACCCGCTTTGCGCATATCAAGCCGCTGAAGCGGGGGGGCGGGCGGCGCTACTACCGACCCGACGACATCGACCTCCTGAAAGGCATCCGGCACCTCCTCTACGGCGAGGGCTACACGATCAAGGGCGTGCAGCGCATCCTGAAGGGGGAGGGCGTCCGCTTCGTGCAGGCCATCGGCCGGGGGGAGCAGAGCGTCGCGGCCCCACGGCCTGACGAGCCGATCATGGACGGTGAGGCGGAGGATGCCACCGAGGAGACCGTCGCCGACCGCCTGTCCGATGCCGGACCGCTTCTCGGCCTGTCCGGCCGCGTGCCGCTGCCGGACGCGTCCGTGCGCAGCCTCAAGGCTGCGCTTCATGAGCTTCTGGAATGCGACCGTGTCCTCAGTTCACTACGGACGCCCGCCGAATCCGCCGTCAGCGAATAGATCCCGACTTTCTTGCGTCAAGAGATTGCTTCCTGCCGCGTGTCGGCTTATATGGCGGCTCAGTCGGAGCGTAGCGCAGCCCGGTTAGCGCACTAGTCTGGGGGACTAGGGGTCGTGGGTTCAAATCCCGCCGCTCCGACCATTCAAAGCCTCTCCGAGGCCGAGTTTTCGATGAAGCCGCCGCGAGGCGGCTTCTCGCTTTCTGCGTCAGTCGTACGCGCCACGTCGCGGCCGAGCCTTGATGCCTCCGGGATGCGACCGGTTCCGGGCAGATGCCTCACCACGAACTCGCGATATGTTGAGCGGTAGCGTATCTTTCATTCCGCTCCGGGACGAACTTTAGCGGAGCACCGCCTTTAACTCCGGGAAAGCAGACGTCGCGCGGCTGCGTGGGCCGGCGGGCGCGCTTGTCTCGAACCAAGGAGGTGGTCGATATGCTGAAGTTTCTCGGTGGCACGATAGGTTTCATCTTTCTCATCGGGCTGGCCGTCGTCATCGGCCTGCTGATGCTGATTTTCTGACCGACCCCCTGGCTCCATTTCAGCCTCATCGTCCCCTGCGGGTATGCCCGGCATTCCGTCCCGGAGTGCCGGGCCCGTCCGCTTGCGCCGGATCCGGGCTAGGTGGGCCGGGACGCGAGGGCCTCCCGCACTGGGTGAGGGAACGTCTCCGCTGCTATCTCATTAGCGACGAGTGAATCCTGTTGAAGGTGGCGGCGTTGGAGACCGATGCAAACATCACCCTGGAGCGGATCGAAGCGTTCATCGAAGGCTTCTGGTGGATCCTGCCCAACCTTGGCATCGCTCTGGTCGTGTTCCTTCTCTTCCTGTTGGCGGCCTGGGGTGCGGCAAAGGCCGTCCTTCGCGTGTTCCTGCACAGGCAGCGGCCCGATCTTGCCGCCCTGCTCGCGGGTTTTACCCGCTGGGCCATCATCCTGCTGGGTCTTCTGGTGGTCGCGACGATCATCTTTCCTTCGGTGAAACCCGCGGACGTTCTGGCCACGCTCGGCGTCGGGTCGATCGCGATCGGCTTCGCGTTCAAGGACATTCTGCAGAACTGGCTGGCAGGTCTCCTCATTCTCCTGCGCCAGCCATTCCGCCAGGGCGACGAAATCGTCGTCGGCAAGCACGAAGGAACGGTAGAGCGCATCGAGGCGCGGGCGACGCTGATCAGAACCTACGACAGCCGACAGGTCATCATTCCCAACAGCGCGGTCTATACGGAGTCGGTCATCGTCAATACCGCCTTCGAAAAACGGCGGAGCGAGTACGACGTGGGCATAGGCTACGGCGACGACATCGGTAAAGCCTCCAAGGTCATCCTCGGCGCCTTGAAGGGACTGGACGGAATCCTGCCGGATCCGCCGCCCGAGGTGATCCCGTGGGAGCTCGCTGGATCGACGGTCAATCTCAGGATCCGGTGGTGGACCCATTCGAAGTGGGGCGAGGTGGTGCAGATCCGGGGACGCGTCATCGATGCGGTCAAGCAGGCTCTCGGCCAGGCCGGCATCGATCTGCCGTTCCCGACCAACGTCGTCCTCTTCCACGATCAGACGGAGGAAACGGATGGAGACCGCCGCCGCCAGCGGGAGGGCTGGCCTGTGGGCGATAGGCCTCCGAAGCCGCGCCACCTGAACGAGGTGGTGGTCGATGCCGAAGGGCCGCGCAATCCTCAGCCTGTGGGCAAGGAGATGCCGGTCGGCTCCCGCGATTCCTGAGGCGGAAGCGTCCCCGATCAGCGCTGGCCGATACTGTCGTAGCTCATGCGGATGATGCGGTAGCAATCGCAGGCGAGGCTCTCGAGCTTGTCTTGATCGGCAATCGTGATCGATCCGCGGCTCTGGCGGATCGTCGCGGCCTCCTCCAGCTCGCCCAGGCAGACGGTGATGCTCGCCCGCCTTACGCCGATCAGGCGCGACAGCACCGCGTGCGTCAGGGGAATTTCGGTCGCGCCCAGCCGGTATTCCGCCGAGAGAAGCCACCGTGCAACCCTCTGCTGCAGGGTGTGCCGCTTGGCGCAGGCTCCGGACTGGGAGGTCTGGACGAGCACGGCCTGAACATACTTGAGCAGGAGGCGCCGGATGGCCGGACGTTGATCCATCGCCGTCCTGAGATCCTCCGCCCGCATTCGCAGGGCTGTCCCGGCAACCTGCACGACCCGGCGGTGGGGTGAGGACTCGGCGCCAAGGAGCACCGACATGCCGGCGAGGCCTTCCTGGCCGATGAGCCAAACCTCCACGACCTCTTCCTCATCCGTATGGGCAAGGACCGAGATAAGGCCGTGTTCGACGAAATAGACGTGGGTGATCGGCAGGGCCCGCCAGTGCAGAACCTGTCCCTGCTTCAGATCGACCGGTTCGAGGAGGGGGAGGATCCACTGCAATTCCTCAGGCAGAAGAGCAGCAAGAAGGCGATTGGATACGGACGGCTGCAGCATAGCCTCAGTCGAATGGCGGCTGAGCGCCCCGGTTCCAATTGCATTTGCCATAGCAGCACGGTCCGTCACTGGTTGTGGAGTGCTTCATAGCTCGGCCCGCCGTTTCCCAGACTTCGATGCGTAGCGGGAAGCTCGATGATCTCCGTGCCCTCTATCCCTATGCGCGGCGGCGTCATGGCCAAGATTCACGCGTTCGCGCTCGTTGGCAGACTACCGCCGGCCAATCAGACACCCTGCTCCGCTGGAGCGTTCAGACAACGAGTTGTTGCATCGGAACGTTCCCTCCTCGGAGCGGGTCGGAGAAAACGCCGAGTGTCATGTGGCGTACCGACTTCTGTGATGGGCGGGGGCGGGGGGGCGGAACGTCGGAGGAGTCTGAACATTCATTCACCGAAGGTCGAGCCGGGACACTCGAGGCTCTCTCCGGGGGC